>JAGFIZ010000091.1 GCA_024103135.1 Bradyrhizobiaceae bacterium
TCAGAAACGCCAACGAGCAGACATAACGTGAAGGCAACGACTAGTCTACAGCTCCAACTCTTGTTGCTCACCGGCACCTGCAATGTTTCGTTCAATGATGTTTTGAGCTTCCTGGAGCGTCGCTGGAAGATCTCGGTTGACCAGCACCACATCGAATGCCTGCTGGTGTGCCAGTTCCATCTCTGCACGAGCTAGCCGTAGTTGGATCTGCTCGTCTGACTCTGTTTGTCGGTGCCTAAGGCGTTGCTCCAGCGTTTCAAGATCAGGCGGCGCAATGTACATGAGCAGGGTGTCGGCTGGGAAAGCCTTGCGCAGTGAGAGAGCGCCTTTGACGTCGACGTCGAACAGCACGAACTCACCACGGACAATGCTCTCCTTTACAACACTCTTCAGCGTCCCGTAGTAGTTGCCGAAGATCTCTTCGTACTCGATCAGGTCATCCTGAGCAATACGTTGCTTGAACTCTTCCCTACTCAGAAAGTAGTAGTCCACTCCCGGTGTTTCACCCTGACGGCAGGGTCGAGTGGTGGCACTCACGCTAAACCGTAGGACAGGGAATGTTGTCAGCAAGTGACGTGCAACGGTAGTCTTACCGGCGCCACTCGGTGCACTAAGGACAATTAATCGCTTACTCATTCAAGGTTCTGTACTTGCTCACGAATACGTTCCAACTCTTCCTTCATACCTACCACGATCCTTGCGATGGCAGCGTCGTTTGTCTTGCTACCGATGGTGTTGACTTCCCTATTCATCTCTTGTAGCAGGAAGTTGAGTTTTCTACCCACTGTTCCACCGCCCCGCAGATCGTCGGTGTAATGCTTGATGTGCGTCCTTAAGCGTACACATTCTTCGTTGACATCGAGTTTTTCAGCAAGGAGAACGATTTCGAGCTGCAGCCGCTGTTCGTCTATCGCATCCTCGTCAACAAGCTGACGAACGCGTTCACGCAATCGCTCGCGCTCCTGAGGGATGCGAGCTGCAGACAGGGCCTCGACTTCCGTCAGTCCAGCAAGGATTCCATTGAGTCGCTGGATCATGTCGGCGGACAAGTCAGCCCCTTCCCTAGCCCTCATGGTTTCCATCTGGTCGATGCTACTCAGAACGATGGCTTGCAATTCTGGCCATGGATCAACTTCGGATGTATCCGTCGCCTGAAACGCTGGCTCATACGATGCCAGGTGGTCGATACTTACGGTGCCACTCAGACTTAACTCATTCTGCAGACTGCGAAGAATGTTCACATAGGTTCGCGCTGCCTCCAGATTTATCCCGACGTTAGTTTGGGCGCTGTCCTCCTTGCGGATGTAGACGTTCACGCTGCCACGTGAAATCTTCGAGCGGACGAGGTCACGAACGTTGGACTCAAGGTGAGACCAGTCACGAGGAAGTTTAATGGAAAGCTCAAGGTAACGCCCGTTCACACTCCGTGACTCCACGGTGACAACTGCGGCATTTACGCTACCTTGCGCCTTTCCAAACCCTGTCATACTTTTTACCATGAACGCAAAGCTAACGTTACAACTGCTCAGACAAGCCGGCATGCAGGCAAGTCCGCACGTTGCGTTAGTGACCGGAAGTGGAATATCGTTGCCATTTCGGGTTGTTGCCGAAGTGCCGTACGAATCCATTCCAGGGATGGTAGCGCCTTCCGTTGCGGGACATAAGGGGCGATTCCAGGTAGTCGACGTCCAAGGGATACCCGTCCTGATCTGTAGTGGCCGACTTCATCGGTATGAAGGATTCGAGGCATCCCAGCTCCTCGTGATGTATCGTCTGTTGGCAGAGCTGGGTATAACGCACCTGATCCTTACCAATGCCGTTGGCTCACTCACGCCGTCGATACCCGTCGGGAGTATCGTCCTGGTTGATGACGTCATTCGTCCCCTCGCCTACCAGTATCTCACCCCTACGCTGCCTCGCCTGCACGACCTGATGGAGCTTGATCGCGAATGGATTGTTCGTACCCATTGGCAAGCAAGGCAGACCTCACTCCTGCTGCATCGGGGCATCTATGTCCAAGTGCACGGACCGCAGTATGAAACGCAAGCCGAGATTCGAATGTTTAGAATCATTGGAGCACAGATCATTGGGATGAGCTCAGCCATAGAAGCCATGGAGAGCGTTGCACTTGGTCTTCATGTCCAGATTCTTTCCCTGGTTACGAATGCTCTGCAAGATGTTGGCACGCCCTCGCTGACTCATGACCATGTACTCAGTGCAGCGTCAAACGCACAGGACAACGTCGTCCGCGCATGCACATCCGCTATTTTTGCAGCATGTCAATGACACGCTTGTCAATGTTGTCAATCATGGGCATGCTCTGTATGGCCCTCATCGCCGTAGGCGTGGGTTGCGTGAGTTCATCTCACAGTGATTTTGTGCGTAGTGGCAAGGCACTGAGAGTGGACGAGCCAGTGTATGATATCAAGGCTGTGCGCCTAAGTGACGGTACAGTGCGTTTGAGTTTCATAGGCACGCCGACATTGCGCACCACAGGCAGGTACGTCAAGTATGTCGAAGCAGCCCTTGGACCTGACGAAGAGCATCTCGACGACGTCGTAATGTTTAACACCACTACTGCTGGTGCACCAGGTGCAAACGAAACGGTCCACCTGGTCGGAACTGCCGCATGGGATACCAAGGCTGCCATAGCCAGTAAGAGTTGTTGGGCAGACGTAAGCGTTGTTACGCCAGCCGAACACCTGGTCTATCGCGTCCACCTCCAGTACGAAGCCAGCGAACCAATGATCCTTGAGCCATTTACCGAAGCCGTCAACGATACCACGGCTGATATTGGCGCCATCGCCAGACGCGTCTTTGTGCCCCCTGGCGAATACCTTCCTTCGAGCGAGACCTTCAGGGTGATCATCACCGATGCAACGGGAACCGTGGTCTTCCGTACGGATTACGAGAAGAATTTCCTCGCCCTCGTCACCACCGTACAACCAGTCCAGGCAAATCAGATCCAGCGGTATGTGTACCCATGGAGCGGGAGGAACCTACAGGGACAGCGCGTTGCTGACGGCACTTACAACGTAGAGATGATCATTCCTGCGCATCCGAAACCGTATCGGACATCAACCACACTGGAATGGCCTCCGAAGTAACAGGCAGTGGCGATGATGCATTCCTCTTGCGAGCATTGGAACTTGCACGACGTGGGACTGGATATGTTTCGCCCAATCCACGAGTAGGTTGTGTCATTGCGCATCGTGGCGTCATCATTGCTGAAGGTTGGCATGCAGAGTACGGTGGCCTTCATGCAGAAGCCATAGCGTTGAACACGCTTGATGGTGCATACAATCCCAGCAATTGTACTCTCTATGTGACGCTTGAACCATGCAACCATGTGGGTAAACAGCCAGCATGCTCTGCTGCGATTATCCGTAGCGGGATTCCACGCGTCGTCGTCGGCATGCGCGATCCCAACCCCCATGTTGATGGCGGTGGAGCACAAGCACTTGTTGATGCTGGGGTCAGTGTGATTCATGCCTCATCCGGGGTGACTCAACAATGCATGTGGTTGAATCGCTTCTGGACGCATGCAGTGACTACTGGCAGACCATATATCATCCTCAAGATTGCGCAGAGTGCCGATGGCTTTATGTGCTTACCCGACAGGTCACGGCTGCAACTCACCGGACCAGAAGCGCAGGCAAGGGTTCATGCACTGCGAGCGGAGGTGGATACCGTGTTGGTGGGAATGGGAACCGTTCGGTCAGATAATCCGCAGTTGACCGTGCGACTTGTCGAAGGACGAACGCCGCGACGCGTCATCGTCGGTCAGCGGACAAGCCTACCGTCGGAGTCGTTTATTGCCCAAACCATGATGGACACGCCAACCTACTTTATCGAACGTGATACCAGTCTCGCGTCAGGATTCGAGCACTTGCTTGTTGAGCAGTCCATACAGTCAATCCTCTGCGAACCCGGACCAACCGTAGCACAATTGCTGCTTGACCAAGGGCTAGTGGACGAACTGCATCTTCACACATCGTCACGCATGCTCCGAGATGGCATAGGCGTTAGTCTGCATGCCCATGAATGGACAGAACATTCTACTGAGCAGGTTGGGACAGACGTGATCACAACGTTTCTTAAAACACAGTCGTGATACGCTTTCCGCTTACGCTTGATATTGTTGCTCGTGAGCTTGACCGTCGGCTACGAGGCAGTGTACTTGCAACAGCCTGGACGCAAGAGCGGCACGTTGCTGTGCTTGGATTTGTTTGCCCAGACAATTCGGAACTTTACGTCCAACTGAACACAACGCATGACAACGGAACCGTGTTTGTCAGCAAGCAGGCAAACCGAGCTCGAAAGAATGCCATAGAGATTTTCCATGCCGTACAGGGGCAAACGCTCCACAACGTGGTACGCATGTCGGGTGACAGAGTGGTTTCCCTCCGTTTTGCAAACCACACAATACATGCCTTGTTCTATTCAACAGGAAAAGGCAACGTGATTGTTGAAAGCGATACTGGCATTATTGCTGCACTGCATGATGCCAAGAGTGTCGTAGGCACACCATTCAATCCCGATCGAGTACCGTTGCGTCTGACGAAACACTTGGAACTTCTGCAGAAGCCACTGGAAGACGTTGCCAATGCCTACCTTGCATCTACCACATTCTACGTGCTTGAGAAAAGCAATGAGGTCCTGTTCTCCGCCCTACCCTTGCCTGGCTGGAACATCAAGGAAGAGCACGCCGACGTGTTCGAGGCGATTCAGCGCACTGTATCAATCCGACGCCATTTGCATTCCAAGTCGACGCGGACCAGCGAAGTTCGAACACAGCTCAATGCACAGATCAAAAAGGTCCAACGGTCACTGCAAGCACTTGACACCGATGCCCAGCAGGCCGCAGTGCCATCAACATTACGCGAGCAAGCTGCATTGTTGATGAGCAGACCAAACGTCGACGCTGATTCAATCGCCGAAGCACAAAAGCTTTACACCAAGGCACGACGTGCCGAGAAGGCAGCCGAAGAACGTGAGCTACGACGGCCACAACTTCAGAAGCAGCTCGATGCCTTGATTGCAGATCTACAGAACCTTGAGCAAGGAATCATGCCAGAGAAAACACAAGCACCGCAAGCACAAAAGGACCAACCACCCTATCGGACGTTCGATCTGGGTGAGGGCTATATGTTGTACGTTGGTAGAAACTCAGCGAACAATGATCAGCTTACTATGCGATTCGCAAAGCAGAATGACTACTGGATGCATGTGCGCGGACAAAGTGGTTCGCATGCCGTGTTGCGTTCTTCTGATTCATCCATAAGCAAACCACCGAAACGGATTCTCGAGCAAGCAGCATCCATCACTGCCTACTATAGCTCGGCACGAAATGCAAGCTGGGTCCCTGTGGTGTACACCTTGCGCAAGTATGTGCGTAAGCCAAAAGGGGCTGCCGTAGGCGCTGTAACGCTTGAGCGCGAAGAAGTGGTGATGGCTAAGCCGGGATTACCTAGTGGACAACTAGAAACGTAGCCGACGCGGTTGATGCAACCAGGGTGTACATACCATTGGGAAGTTCTGCAGCACTAACAACGGTTTGATGCGTTGCAGCTTCACCGGAGGCAACCTCCTCACCCAGTGAGTTGATGATTGCATAGCGTGTCCCTGGTCTCAGTCCACGCACATGTATCACGTCGGATGCAGGCATCGGCCAACAGTGGATCTCCTGTTCATGGACATGCTCTGATGGCACTCCCACTGGACCACCGTCAACCGTAACGCAGAACATGCTTCGCGCAGGAATTGGCTGGCTGAGTTTAAAGGTCACGGACTGACTTGATGCATCATGAAAGGCATTAGCATCAAGCCGCTTCCACTGCCAAAGTGGACTATAGGCGTCGACTGTCCACAGATGATAGGTTCTCGTTGTAGCATCTGTCCGACCGATCAAGCCGCGCAAGTCCATGGCAACAGACTCAAGCGTATAGGGGATGGAGTCTAATGTCTGCGCAATGAAGTAACGTGGCTGCAACAACTGCTCAGTGGAACTAAACAATGGCGCCTTGCGAGTTATTGACGTCAATACCAAGCCCCTTCCCTGCAACTCCTTTACCCGAGCATTGAGTCCAAGCGTTTGCACGACTGATACGTCACCTGCTGGTAGTCGGACAGTATCGGTGCTACCATGTCCGTAGGGGATGGTTGACGCAGCACGCTCTGCGCCCGATGAGGGGGCACCATGAACTTCTCCGCGGGCATTGAAGAACGTAGACCCACCACTCTCGTTGAACTGATACCACCCAAGCAGCGTCGCATCATCCGGATCAACAGGATGATGCATTGATGTGCGCACCTCATGAACCGTAAGGGCTCGATTGTACAGACGAACTTCGTCGATCTGCGCATTGAGATTGCGTGACTCCCAGTAGTGGTACGTGCCCAGTGTAAACTGAAGCTTGCTAAGATCCTGCGCAACCGATGGCTGGTCTAGGTGTGAGGCGACGCCATTGACCATGACGGTTACACCATTGTCACCATCAATAATCATTGCCACATGGTTCCACTGGTCGGGAGTAAGATGCAGACCGCTCCCCCACCACCACTGACCGTCCTTCCATAAGTACCCGACCTCATTGCTATCGGAAACAATCTGCATTCCGATCTCACCAACGTATCCATGCAATGCATCAGTACAGAGAATGGCACTGAAACCAGGTTGTATGCCATTGGGTTTGACCCAGCCAGTAAAGGTAAAGGTTCGCGTTTCACCCTTGAAGGTACCTAGCGTTACGAAGTCTGTTGGCTTGCTTACATCGGCGCAGCCGCCTGGCTGTGGATCCACGACATCGCACTCACTTGGCAACACGAGTACGGCGTTTTCTAGAATCGTTGAATCAACACCTTGTTTGTTGCCCACGCGGAGAATCGCCGAGTACAGTCCTGGTTCTGCATAGTGGACACGTGGTTGCCTGTCCGTACTGCTTGATGGCACACCACCGGGGAATGACCAAGAGCGCCATGAAGAGACGTCGACCAACGAGCTGCTACGATCAGAGTACACCACCTCTTGATCATAGCAACGTACGGTATCAGTTGCAACACTGATGTGTGCTCTGGGTTTGCTCGGAGCTAGTGATGTCTCCCAGACTCCACGCGTGGTACCAATCCGTAACAGACCTTGCGTTTCGTCGGCTTGCAAGAAGTAAACACCACATCGCGGAAGTCCACTGCCATACTGCGCCCAGGTTTTCAGAGAACGATCATAGGACATAACGCCACTGCCAGTCCCGACCAGGACATCACCGTCTGACACACTACGCACATGGATGGCGTTGACGCTCTCGGCCGACAGTCCGTGGCTGACATCTACCCAGTTGTTCCCTGCGTCGGTTGTATAGGCAACCTTCGCTTCTGACTGCCAGCCCCCAAAGGCAATCCACAATGTTCGATGGTCCGTTGCATCAAAGGCAACGTCAACAACCCGACTGTTCTTGGAGACCGACGTAGGCGGGGTTATTGCGACCCAATCATCTCCATCGTCGGTATACCACAACTGCGCATCGGCAATGACAACCATCGTAGAAGGATGGGAAGGGGCTATACGCACGTGTGAGATCGAGGAAGAGAATTTCTTAAGCTCTCTCCAACTCTCAGCATTATTGTCGGTGCGTACAACACTTGGTCCACTGTGGTCTGCAGCAACAATCGAATAGGTCTTGTTGGGATGGAATGCAACATTGGAGAACGGGAGGTATCCCAGATCAATTCCAAGAGCTCGCGACGTTGGCGGGACGCTCTTGTCTGTGCTGCGCTTTGCACGGACACTCGACCAGGGCTTTACGTAGAGCCATGAATCATCATCGGGATTCACATCAGCCATCATCGCATCGGCTCCTGACCACGGATACCAACCACCTTC
>JAGFIZ010000105.1 GCA_024103135.1 Bradyrhizobiaceae bacterium
CTTGGGATACGTTCGAGTCTGTTGAATTGCGTGCTGGCACCATTGTTCGTGCAGAGGTGTTCCAGGAAGCACGCAAGCCGGCATATAGACTCTGGATTGATCTTGCTGACAGGATTGCGCAATCATCAGCGCAGATCACAACATTGTACACACCGGGGCAGCTCGTAGGCAAGCAGGTATTGTGCGTGTGCAATTTCCCACCCAAGCAGATTGCCAACTTCATCAGTGAAGTCCTGGTATGCGGATTCTATCGTACTGACGGTGCCGTAGTGCTTGCCGTACCAGACCACGAAGTACAAAACGGAGCGCGGTTGCTTTAGAACGGAAGGCAGGTAAACGTCGTTAAAGCGTCATGCCGCTACATCATCGTAGTGGCCACCTCGTAGTGGCCGCATTGTAATAGGTACCTCGTAGTGATCACCTTGTAGTGGCCACCTCGTAGTGGCCGCATTGTAATGGACACCTCGTAGTGACCGCATCGTAGTGGCCACCTCGTAGTAACCGCATTGTAATGGCCACCTCGTAGTGACCGCATTGTAATGGGTACCTCGTAGTGATCACATTGTAATGGCCACCTCGTAGTGATCACATTGTAATGGGTACCTCGTAGTGGCCGCATTGTAGTAGGTACCTCGTAGTGGCCGCATTGTAGTAGGTACCTCGTAGTGACCACCTCGCAGTAGCAGCATTGTAATTGCCAGTGTGAATCCCGTATCTTTGTGGCTCTCCACGCGGAAGTGGCGGAATTGGCAGACGCACCAGACTTAGGATCTGGCGGGGCAACTCGTGAGAGTTCGAGTCTCTCCTTCCGCACCATCCCTTTTTTTCGAGGGACGTCGACTCAACGCACGGTCAGCCCAGCTGTCCGTGCGTTTTTTATGTGCAACACCATGCACCAACTTCCCCCAATCACGTGAGCGACGCAACACGACTAGGTCGGCTTTAGAGTTTGGTTAGAGGGAGGGGGCGTGAGCCGATGCCTGCGAGGCATAGGAGGCGACGGAGACGGAAGGAACGGCGCGTTGGCGAGAGGGGTGATCGGTCATGACTCTTCTTCCGTGTTGGGTGTATTGGGTGCATCGGGGTCACCCGTCAGCTCTTGTTCGATCTGTTCGATACTTGGCAAATCGGTGGCTAGCTCCGGCGGCAGAGATTCAATCAGCTTGTACTCCGCCACACCCAGCGGTTGTGTGTTCTGGCGCAACGCATATTCGGCCACCACCTTGTTCTTGCTCTTGCACAGCAGCAGGCCGATGGTCGGGTTGTCCTGCGGGTGTTTGACCTGCTCATCAACGGCCGTCAGGTAAAAACTCAACTGGCCCAGATGCTCAGGCTTGAATTTTCCGGCCTTCAGCTCGATGACCACAAAGCAGCGCAACTTTATGTGATAGAACAGCAGGTCGATGAAGAACTCATCGCCCCCTACATCCAGCAGCACCTGCCGCCCAACGAAGGCAAAGCCCGCGCCCAGTTCCAGCAGGAATTCGGTGACGTGCTTGACCAGTGCATTTTCCACCGCACGCTCCTGCGCCTCATCGCCCAAGCCGAGAAAATCAAAGCGGTACGGGTCTTTCAGCGACTCATACGCCAAATCGGACTGCGGCTTGGGCAGGGTCAGCTCAAAATTGGTTGTGGCCTTGCCGCTGCGCTCCAGCAGGTGGGTTTCAATGTGCATCACCAGCACATTGCGTGACCAGTTGTGCTCGATGGCTTTGGCGGCGTACCACTTGCGGGTTTGCGGGCCGGGGAGCTTGTCCAGCAATGCCAGATGGTGATACCAAGGCAATTGTGCAAGCACCTCTTGCACAAATTCCGGTTCCGGCCAGGCCTGGGCAAAAGCGCGCATGTACTTGAGATTGCGGGACGAAAACCCTTTCATCTCCGGAAAGGCCGCGCGCAAGTCCTGTGACAGCCGCTCGATGACTTTTGCGCCCCAGCCTTGCTCCGCCTGCCGCATCAGAATGTCGCGCCCGATCTGCCAGTACAGCAGCACCAGCTCACGGTTGACCGCCAGCGCCGCGCGTTGCTGGGCCGTGTGGATGCGGGTTTTCAGCTCTGCCAGCCAGTCGGAATAGCCTTCCGGCGCGGGTAGCAGCTTGGCGGGTTTGTCGCTCATGTCTTACCCTTCTGTTGTTTGCGCTTGTGCGCCAGTTGCTCGATTTCCTTTCCTCCAAACTGAACTGTCAAGGATTCCTTGACAACTGAATTGTTCAGTCGAAGGTGCAACCGGGTTCGGCCATCGTCGTTTGCTGAACCCGCCCTGTTTTGAGGTACAGTAACTTAAGTGACATTTGTTTCTCTTCGGCGTCGATTACTATGCACATTGTATTCACCGAACAAAAGTCCGCCGCATGATGTGTGTCTCGTGGGTTACCAGTTTCAACTCGCGTCGCAGAGCTGCTACTTCGTCGTTGCTGTTACCATTGCCCGGGAACAAGTCCGTGTTGTGCTTGCGGTACTCTTGCATCCGCACGTACGGTACTTTGGGATCGATGCACAAGTCTCCAGTTATCTGCGCATTTGACCTACCCGTATTCTCAAGAATCAATCGTACCGCTTCTTGCTTGAATTCCGATCGTTCCTTCTTCTCACCTACTGTGAACTCATGGTCAGTACTCCTTCAGTTAATGGGTGAGCTTACCCCTAACTATCTGTACCTCAATTCAGGCATGGATCAATCTGTTCCTAGCACTTCTCAAAGAAATTGAGATCATCCACAGAACTGACAGTCAAGGACTTTGATCCTGAAGGGCGGGCTTGCGAGTGGAACGTGACAGTTATGCCTACCCCTTTTGTCACGATTCAGTGGTTGATTCCACGATGGGGCATGGTCAGTTCCATCGTGGATTCGTGTACGAAACGTGAAGGCGTATTTTCGGCAATGCTCTCCATCTCCGAAATCCGCTCTCGTGCTTCACAATTCGCCAACAAGTGGAAGGACGCTGTTTCTGAAGATGCCGACGCCAAGAGCTTCTGGGATGAGTTTTTGCAAGTGTTTGGCGTGGACCGCATACGCGTGGCTACGTTCGAGCACAAGGTTGTCATGGCTGGCAATAATTCTGGCTATATCGACTTGTTCTGGCCTGGTACACTTGTCGTAGAGCATAAATCGGCTGGGAAAGATCTTCAGAAGGCATTCTATCAAGCAATAGACTATTTCGCAGGCATCAAGGAATCGGAGTTGCCACGATACGTTGTGGTCAGTGACTTTCAACGCATTCGCCTACACGACCTTAAGGAACGTACGGATGTAGAAATCAAGCTCAGCGACCTTCCGAATCGCATTGAGTTGTTCGGATTCATCAGCGGCTACGTCCCCCGGAAGTTCCGCGATGAAGACCCTGTGAACGTCAAAGCTGCCGAGCTCATGGGGCGACTGCATGACGCGATCAAGGCAACGGGGTACGAAGGACACCAACTAGAGGTCTTCCTTACGCGGCTGCTGTTCTGTCTCTTCGGTGACGACACAGGCATCTTCAATCGAGATTCCTTTGCTTTCTTCTTGGAGACAAAGACTCGAGAGGACGGTATGGACGTTGGTCCGCAACTGTCCTTCCTCTTCCAACTGCTGAACACCCCGCCTGAAAAGCGTCTCAAGAACCTGGATGAGGAACTGCAGGCGTTTCCCTACGTCAATGGAAGCCTATTTGCAGAGACCCTTCCAACTCCCCATTTTGACAGCGACATGCGGGAGCGACTTCTGGCTTGTGCCAGATTCGACTGGACGTTTGTATCTCCAGCCGTCTTTGGTGCGATGTTCCAGGGTGTCATGAGTGCAGTTGAGAGACGAAATCTCGGAGCGCATTACACTAGTGAGAAAAACATCCTCAAGGTCATCTCTGGTCTCTTCCTCGACGAGATCGAAGAGGAGCTAGCAAAGGCACAATCATCAGAACATCGACTTCGTGCCCTACACGGACGTATCTCAAAAATGCGCTTCCTAGATCCTGCCTGTGGATGTGGAAACTTCTTGATCGTGACGTACAAGGAACTGCGAAGGATAGAGATCGAAATCCTGCTTCGATTGGAAGCGTTGGGTAAGATTTCGGGAAAGGGGCAACAGGTTTCGGATATCTCCGCCTTATCTCGTCTCTCTGTCCACTCCATGTTTGGTCTTGAGATCGAGGAATTCCCAGCGCGTATCGCTGAAGTTGCCCTTTGGATGATCGACCACATCATGAACGTCGAACTAGCCACAGCGTTCGGCGGGTACTTCGTACGCCTACCCCTGTCCAACGGCCCAACAATTCGGCATACTGACGCACTTGAAGTTGACTGGCGCAAGGAGGTACTTGATACCGAGCCAGATGCAGAGTGGTTCATTCTTGGGAATCCACCGTTCATCGGTTCCAAGATGATGACTGAGGGACAACGTGCCAAGATCAAACAGTTGTTCGGCGGTATATCTGGTTCAGGTGTCCTAGACTTCGTCACAGG
>JAGFIZ010000025.1 GCA_024103135.1 Bradyrhizobiaceae bacterium
AATCTACCGCTCTAGCTCACTGTCGTACACCGAGCAGCACAACTAATTGAGAGCTGTAGGATGGGTGCTGGCCGTAGGCGACGCCGACTACCGTAAACGTCGGATTCAGCATTGCCTCTCGATGTCCGCGTGATGGTGTTGATTCATCAACCAAGAACGCAGCCAACATGAGCGACGTACTCAGACTGCCGTAGGTAATGGCTTCGGACAGACTGGAGAACTTGCCATATCGTGCTGCTCGCGTTGCAGGGTTGGACTTATCGGAACCGATATGCCCCAGGAACCCTGCCTTTGCACCATCTTCCATGTGGTCTTGAGCAGCCCTCTGAAGCGCACTGTCGGCTGCCAGGGCAGGAAGTGGTTGTTGCGATGCAAGGATCTTCTTGATTTCTGCTACGGCTTTTGAGAGGGCCTTCTTGTCGCGGACAAAGCTGCGCACCTGTTGTTGGTATGCGTCGATGACCGGAATGAATGCCGCCGGATTTGCACGCATGGCGTTAAGCGTATTGATGAACTCCTCACTCACATCAGTAGCAGGCTGCTGAGCACGTGATGTAACGATGGTCGTTACAAGCAGCAAGCACAAGAGAGAGCAATGCATAATTCGTACGAAAGCGTTCGTCATAGGCGATGCACTGACGTGAAAGTCGTGCTATGGTTGTATCAGCACGTCGCACAGTCGGGCTAACGTTGCAACGTCATCGGGTGACAACCTTGAAGCCAATTCGCGTTCAATGGTAGACATGTCCGCCTGCATGGTCTCAAGTAAGTCCAGTCCTTTTTGCGTGATGACGGTTATCGACAGCCGGCCATCCTCATGCGACCTATCGCGCATTGCATAGCCTTGGCTGACCAAGCGATTAATCAGTCGTGTAACGTCAGGAGCACGCTGAATCATGCGATCCATGATGTCGCATCGTGGATGCCCGTCAGGGTGGGCTCCACGGAGGATGCGCAGCACATTGTACTGCTGCACCGTGATGTTATGTTCAGCACAGACTGCCTCGAACCGACGGTTGATCTCTTCGGCAGCAACCAGCACGGCAAGTATTGCCTCCAGATGCACCGATGCGAAGGTTGGCTGATGGAGTCTGCGACTAAGGTGCTCGCCCATGCACAAAACTACTCACCAAAATCCTGGTTAGGTGTCGTTGCGGACGGTGATTAGGTGGACGTGGACGGCTGACTATGCATCCAGTGCATTGGCTGCACGGAGTGCAACAATCAACGACTCAAGATCACCTGCTATGATCTGTTCAAGGGGATAGTTCTTGTACTCGCCCTCTAAACGATGATCGGTCACGCGATTCTGTGGGTAGTTGTAAGTGCGAATCTTCTCCGACCGATCGCCACTTCGAACCATGTCCTTTCGCGATCCAGCAATGGCGCTCTGCTGCTTCTCCAGCTCCAGCTCATACAGCCGAGCACGCAGGACCTTCATGGCCTTATCCTTGTTCTTGAGCTGCGATCGCTCGTCCTGACATTGCACGACGATGCCCGTCGGGTTGTGGACGATGCGTACGGCAGTCTCGACCTTGTTCACATTCTGTCCGCCCTTTCCTCCAGAGCGAAAGATGTCGATGCGCAAGTCGGACTCGTTGATCTGTACGTCGACTTCTTCAGCTTCCGGGAGTACGGCTACAGTAGCAGCACTCGTGTGGATTCTGCCTTGAGCTTCGGTTTCGGGGACGCGTTGTACGCGATGGACGCCACTTTCGAACTTCATCTGTCCATAGGCATCGTCGCCACTTACGCCAAAAATCACCTCTTTATATCCGCCCCTTTCCCCTTCGGTAAAATCAATGGCTTCAATCGTCCACCCATTCCTTTCGGCATACCGCGTGTACATACGATAGAGGTCACCAGCAAAGAGCGCTGCCTCGTCGCCACCCGTACCAGCCCGGACTTCGACGATACAGTCCTTCATATCGTTCGGATCCTTGGGGATGAGCAGGATCTGCAGGTTGGCTTCCGAAGCTTCGATCTCCTGGTCAAGGCGATGTAGCTCTTCGTATGCAAGGTCGCGAAGATCCTTGTCCGTATCGGCATCGTCAATGAGCTCACGGGTTTCGCGCCTATGCTCTACCAAGCCAAGGTAGTGCTTGGCAGCATCGGCGATAATCTTCATGCTCTTGTACTTTCGTGCTGCATCGCGCAAGGCACGTTGATCATTTACCACTGAAGGGTCGGTAAGTGATTGCTCTACGGATGCAAATTCATCGAGCAGGGCTTGGAGACGTTCTTCCACAAAATCCTAGGTGATTACAATTATTGGAGTCCGAAAATATCGCATGTTGCCATTCGTTGCGGAAACACTCTTGTCAATTGACGTTATCGTACGCATGGGATCGACCCGATTTATCGCTTTCAGGTATGCACCTCTCCTCATTGCCATTCTTGCATTGGCTGGCTGTGCGTCGGAAGATCCGAACATCGTGAATCCGCAGCCGGGATCGGCAAAGGTGCGTGTGCGGATGGTGAATATGGTGCCGGATGCCAAGCTCCGTCGGCTAGTCATGGAAAAAGGATTTCAGACGAGTGCCGTAGCTCTTGGCGGGATTAGCACTGCAGTCGATGCTCCGGCAGACAGCTCCTTCATTGAGGTGTTGGCAAATGATAGCACGGAGTTGCGGACGCCTGAGAGGGTACGGTTTGCCCGGCAAAGTGTGTATGACATCATTGCCGTGGGCAGGCCGAATGGTGCGACTGGCTTCGACACGATCGTAGTATCCAATGCCAATCAAACGTTGACTACGCAACCAGTAGCACAAGTGCGTGTGATCAACGCCTATCCCGATACGTTGAGTCAGTTTGACGTTGCCTTGGGTTGTCCTAACGGTCCATCCATCGTCCTGGCACCTGTCCCATTCAAACAGTACTCGTTGTATCGCGAGGTGTTACCTGGACAGGTAGTGTTTAGCTTCCGGCAGAACAAGTCTGGCAATACCGACCAGCTAGGCACATTTGAATGTACGTTGGAACAGAGTACGCCATATTCCATTGTCATCAGACAGGATCAAGGCAGCAGTAATCCAGTGTTCGAACTGATCAACGAAGCAGATCTAACGGATCAAGCAGAACGCGCACTCTTGCCCGTAACGGAACGAAGTGCCAACATCCGGCTGCTTAACCTGAGCGAGACAACGGCATCGCTTGTACTCGATAAGGCCGGACAAACACTTACAAGCAACTTGCCGTCCAGGTCAATCGGCCCGTACAGCGCCGTTCCAACCTGTGAGCAACTCTCAGCCGATGTACTCACCGTGAGTCTGTCCAACGGTAAGTCGATTACCGATAGTACGTCGTTGGTACTTCGTGGCTCCTACACCATTGTAGCATCGGACAATCACGATTCTGTTTCAATGACGATTGTTCCGCCCCTTCCCACATTGTTCGACATTGCAGGAAAGAGCATTGTCCGCATCGTCCATGCTTCTGCCTCGCTTGGTAAGGTTGTCGTAAGTACTGGTGCGCGCACCGATGCAGCATCGCCCAACAACGTAGTATCTGGTGTAGTGCTTGCCAAGGACATAACCTATGGTAAGGTCTCGGCACCCGTTGTGCTCTCTGCTGGCCCCCTTCCCATCACGGTCTCGTCTACGCAGTTCCCAACCACGTTGATTGATGTGCGCAGGGCTGCCGTAGAACCCAATGCATCCTACCTCCTGGTGCTTTCGCAGACAGTAGACGGACTACCAACGGCGTATCTCATCCCAGATGGAGGAGGACAGGGGGCTATTCAAGCGATGGACGATGCATCCCTACTCACCTTCGTCAATGCATCGGCATCAACCGAGAGCATTACCACAAGCATTGGTGCAGAAATCTCGAATGCCAGGGTGTTCTTCCGTAACTCGTTGGCAACGAGTGTAGACGAAGGTACCGTAGCCGTAAACGCTGGAACGGCACAAACGACTGTGGACATTCAGCAAGGACTCCGATCGCTTGTCGTGTTCACAACCCGAATGGGTACGGAGACGTTGTTCAGCATCACGGCCGACCACCTACGTCAGACAATCGGTAAAAGCGATAGGAGAGTCATCAATGCCACGGCCGACCTTGACGCAATTACCGTCACCTACGATACACTGTACCACCTCTATCCCGATAGCTCCGAAGCTATCGTGCGCGATCTCGCTTTTGGTCAGACGTCACCAACACACGTCTTGCAGAGCGACCGCAGAGGTTCGATGTACGTTTATGATGCAACCACACGCAATCTTATTTACACCTTGCCCATCACCATCGGACCGCTCGGGAATAGCTATTCACTCATCGTAGTTGGCAGAAAGGAAAACGGATACGAGGTTATTGTTCTTCAGGAATTCTAGGTAGCTCCTGCCGTATCTTCGAGCGAGTCATGGTTTCTCAATTCACATCTCGGACGTTCATAGCGCTCATGGCAGTAATGCTTTGGGCTACACTGGCCAACGCACAGGATGTCGTGTCACTACCATATGCAATAAAGGCAGGACGGGGCGCCGTTGTGTCCGTAACCGTTAACGGCTCCCTCGTTGCCAACGGTCACACCCGAGTTGTGTTCGAGTACCCTGCCAATGTGATGAGAGTCAGAAAGGTGGTAGGGGGCAATGGTTTCGCATTCAACTGTCCTACGTTGTTTGTGGGCGGTGATTCCTTGATTGGCACAACAACCGGACAGTTAACGGTTGAATGCTGGGAGACCGTCCAAGCGTCAAACACTGCGCTGTTTGCCTTGGAAATTGAAATGCTCATGGGACCAGGCACCGAAGGCGTCCTGAAGGCCGTACGATTTGACCGAAACAAGGTACCAGTAACATCGGCTCAACTATCGCAGGCAACCATCACAGCTGACGGACAAGCGGCGGTACCTGATGGAGTAGAGGGCATCACTGGCAACTATCCCAATCCTTTTGTTGACAACAGTGAGTTTGTATTTTCTCTGGTAGAGCCAGGTCCTGTACATCTATCCATCCACACCTTGTCGGGACGGAAGGTGTATGACCTCGGCACCATTCAAGCAACTGCAGGTGAAAATCACTACCATTTTTCTGGGGCTGTATGGGAGTTGGCTAGCGGACCCTACATCATGGTGATGGAAACCGAGATACAGTCGTTCATGTACCAGTTTATGATACTCAAGTGATAAAGCCCCTTTCCATATTCGTCGTTCTCTGTGCCATGCTTGGATGCTTTGCTAGTGGCACGGTTTCGGCGCGTGATCCTGAGTACATAACCAAGAATTCCGAAGGACGAGAATTCTGGCTTTGCTTTATGAAGAACTTCAGGTCGGTCGGCTCAGACGTAAAGAACCGTCAGGCAACCCTCCGTCTGCAGCTCTTTATCACGAGCAGCTTCGATGCATCGGTGACCATTGATATCGAGGAGATCGACTATCACACAACCATTGAAGTAAAGTCGAATACCGTTATCCCAATCCAGATCCCTGCAAAGGCGCAACTCCGTGCGCTGGAAACGGCAGAACGGTTGGCAGTGCATATCACGGCTGACACGACGATTTCGGTATACGGACTCAATAGTCGCTATCAGACTACGGACACATTCCTTGGCTTGCCAACAACGGTGCTTGGCACCGAATATCGTGCCGTCGGGTACACCAAGCTTGCAAGCGACCTGCTATCGGCTGTTTCGATTGTGGCAACCGAAGACGAGACCGACGTTGAGATTACACCAACCGTAACCACCACCACTGGACGTCCACCAGGCGTACCATTCAAGGTGCGGCTACGTAAGGGCGACGTCTACACCGTAGGTGCACGATGGGAGAGCATTGGCACGTGCGACCTAACAGGTACACGTATTGTCGCCAACAAGAAGATCTCCGTCTTTAGCGGACATAACTGTGCATACGTTCCTTCGAAGGTCGAAGCATGTAATCACCTTGTAGAGCAGCTTCCGCCAGTAACGGCATGGGGCTTGCATTACTACGTTGGCAACTTGAAAGAGCGTTCACGCTACACCTACCGCGTGATTGCATCGGAGGACAAGACCCGTGTATTTGAGAATTCACGTCTCATTAGCGTACTGAATGCTGGCGAGTTGTTCGAAAGTCTGAACACCTACAACAGCGTTCAGATTACGGCCGACAAACCAATCCTGGTTGCGCAGTTTGCTCAGGGCTTCAAGAATGGCGATAGCGTCGGCGACCCCATGATGATTCTCGTGAGCCCAACACAGCAGTTCTTGAATCAGTACCGCTTTGCAACACCAATTAGCGGTGATTGGCATCACTACATCAACGTTGTTGCGCCAACCGAAAGTATTGGTCAGCTCCGCCTTAACGGTAAGCGCGTAGACAGTACCATCTTTACCGTGCTTGGAGAAAGTCGCTATTCACTTGCGCAGATCCAGGTGCCATACGGAACCCACGTGATCAAGTCTGACGCTCCGTTTGGCTTGTATTCCTACGGTTTCGGCTATAAGAGCGATGCATACGACGCGTATGGGAACATGGCGGGGCAGAGTTTCTTTGAGCTCAACACCCTCGTCGACTCGACGCCACCAACTGCCGATGCAGTAATGCAACGCGATGAGTTCCTGGTAACGTTCCGGGACGACAGAGTGATGGATAGGGGGCTTGCCACGGTAGCTACCGTTAGTGCCGTCTCGCTTGAAGCCATCATTCCGAAGATTGAACCAGGGACACCGCAGGTTACTGTGAAGGTACGTCCTGCAACCCCTGGCAAGAGTGGTCGGCTTGTCTTCGAAGCATTCGACGTTGCAGGCAACCGTTCCCGGTTTGCCGTATGCTATGTGTTCGACAGTCGGTCGGAGCGATATACCTTCTCACTTAGCGATGATCCATTGGTTGAATGTATCGGCGAAGAGACATGGATCCTTGGTGCCTATGGTATGATTCACGATAGTTATCACACTGCAGATTTCAATGCAGTAGGCGATCTGGTTGGTCAGCAATCATTCGGTGAATCTGAAGGTGTAGGTGTTGGTTTTGGTGCATTGATAGGACGTAGACTCTGGCCTGACGTCATCGTCAACGGTCGGCTTTCCATCAGCACCGTAGGTGGTACCTTGGTGTCACCAGACACGGTTGTATCGAGCGTGCTCGACACGGCATCGGGCATGTTCGTCCCATATCAAGAGTCAACCAGACTTTCTCCATCAGCCCCCTACCTTAAAATCGGTGGTGCAGCTCAATGGTTTGTCCAGCGATTCTTTTACTTGATGGGCGGCTTTAACATTTCGATGGCCTTGGGCAGCGCTGCGGAGACCTATCGTACCGTTGAACGTCCGACCGGCTGGTTGTTGCCAAGTGGTAACAAACGCGATCCTGTAGGAAGTCAGAGCGTTACCACGTTGAATTCACTTGGATTCGAGGTGTACGGCGGACTTGGCTTTAGCTATCCTGTGAGCTTCCACTCATCGCTATTCATGGAAGCTGTGTACACATCGCGACTAGGTTCGGTTGTGAGTGATGCGTCATGGAAGACGCAGCTCTTTGGACTGAATGTTGGTTTGCTGTACCGACTCTAGTGCGCTGACGACCGTGCCTTGCACAGTCAACATCATGCGTGAATCCGTCCGTACGATGTGATTACACCATTCAAGAAGTCTTCCGGTAACGACGTACACGTGATGTGGAGTTTTTGCTCTACACCTAGTACGGCTCTGTGGAGGACGGCAGCACCTGCTGCTGGGGCCAGACCATTCTTAAATGCAAACAGCGCATCACGTAGGACTTGTACATCCTCGTCCGTCAGGTACCGTGCTTCTGGATAGAGAACGGTTTCCGAAGAATCATTGACTGAAAGTGCAAGCTGGTCGAGTGATACGGCCTGGCTGACCTTCACCACCGTTGTGCCGGCCGCCATGTCGCCCAGTCGTTGATTGTTCCTGCTTAGCAACACGGCAATGAAGGCTACAGAACCAGCGAGTAGCGGGATCTCGACGAGGCCGATTAACCATCGGATCAGATAGGCGCCGAAGGTAGGACGGGAACCATCGAGGCAAGCAACGCGAATTCCGATGATGCGTTTGCCAACGGTCTGTCCGTTCATGATGAACTCGGCAAGCAGTGGGTAGAGCGTCAACAGAATGAACACTGCCCAGCCGAGCACTTCTAGTGCATCGCTATCCAGGAGATTGGCGCTCCCCGCAATGTCCGCCCCCCAGACAAAGGCTACAACTACAACGATGTACAGGAGGAAATCAATCATCAACGCACCTACGCGGTGCATGACTGATGCAGACTCTTCGTGGAGCTCTACGTTCTGCGTTGTGTTGATATGAATTTTGGCCATGCTTCCAATCCTGCTTTCGGCGAAGATAGTGGAGTGGGGTGCTGAATCGGCAATGGTGGACTACATTTGTTGCACTAGCCGGCACTCACCATGAGAGAAGTCACCTTCATCCGTCGTAACCAACAACGCTGGAAAGAGTTCGAGCAGATGTTGGAAGCGCCAGACTCCGTCAACGCAACCACGTTGTCCGATGCCTACGTGCAGATCATGGACGATCTGGCCTTTGCTCGAGCACAATACCCTGATGCCAAGACCACAGAGTATCTGAATGCCGTAAGTACACGATTGCATTCCACGCTAACGAGGAATAAACGACTACGAGCTGACAAGGTTCGCAGGCTGTTCTTTTACGAGATACCCTTGGCCTTTGTACAGCTTCGTATGCACATGCTGATTGCGGCTGGCGTATTTCTCACCTGTGCAGTGATTGGCTACTTGTCGGCAGTGAACAACGAAGACTTCGCACGAACAGTGCTAGGGTATGGCTATGTAGAGATGACCATTGAGAACATCAAGAGCGGACAGCCACTCGACGTGTATAATCAATCGGAACCATGGAGGATGTTCCTGCACATTGCCTACAACAACATCATGATCTTGCTTCGCACGGTAGGATTTGGCTTGCTGCCAGTTGTGGGTGCTGCCTATCTGCTAATACCCAACGGCGTGATGGTAGGAACGTTCATGGGATTGTTTGCCAAATACAATCAGCTACCCACGGCAACTCTCGGCATCTGGATTCATGGAACGCTGGAGATTTCTGCAATTGTTATCGGTTGTGGGGCGGCAATACGCGTCACCGAAGCCGTCCTCCATCCCCACACCTATCCACGCATGGAGGCCTTCGTAAGGGGCGTAAGACAGGCCGTTCTAGTTGCAATTGGTATGGTGCCGCTCTTGCTCGTTGCAGCACTCCTTGAAGGATACGTCACCCGATTCTACGCCACATCTGCATTGCTGAATCTTTCGATCATCCTTGCATCAGCGGCATTTGTCGTCTGGTATGTGGTGATCTGGCCTGGAATACTTGTACGGAGGTCACATGGAGTTTAACGCCGGCTTCTTGAATAGAGTGTTCGGGTTTTCTGACATCATTACGCAGGTGTTTGACCTGGTACGTGAGACGTTCAGGACGACGATTGTGGCTACGATCAAGATATGCGGACCCTGGCTTGTCATGACTGCAATACTCATGGCCTTTAGCATCTCATGGTTCATTCGACTATTTACAGGACTGTCGGGTGCTGAGCAGACAGCAGAGTGGGATGCTTCGTTTGACTCAATGATTTTAAGCTCATTGCTTATTGGCCTTGGCATTCTCCTTGTCCTGGTAGTGCTCTATGCCATTGCAGCTGCCTTTCAAACCTGTGTTACGTACATAACCATCAAGCATCTGAACGAGACGGGACACCTGCCCACGTATGACGAGGTCAAGGCCAGCATCAAGAAACGGTTCTGGAAGGTTGTCCTGGGTATGATCGTGTCGACCATCATCATCAACACGGCAAGTCAGTTCTTCTACCTGCCCGGGATCTTCGTGTCTGTCCCCCTGTCCATTATGGTTGCTGGTATCATAGCTGACAACCTCGATCTTGGCACCGCCCTCTCTGCATCCTTCAAACTGATCAAGAACCGCTGGTGGTTTTCGTTTGGCGTGTTGGTGGTAAGCGGACTTGCCCAGGTGGCAGCGGCGAGCATCTTGATGCTGCCAGTGGTTGTGATCCTCATCGGCTTGTATGCCTTGGGCTATTGGACAGACCTTTCAAGTCTGTCGATTGTCATCGGAGCACTCGGTTCGATAATCATGATTGTTGCCTACACCTTTGCCAACTTCATCGGGCAGGTTGCTCACATGGTGCTGTACTACTCTCATAGGGAGCGTAATAACGGACAGCACTTGATGCAACGAATAGAACATCACTTCCCACTGGCCAACACAGATGGAGTGGCGCTTTGACTCCAGATACGCTTTCGAAAGCGGCGGTAACGGTTAGCGAATCCTGGCGAACGGGGGTGCTCAGGAACCCGGACTACTACTACTCCACAAAGCCACGGGGAGAAAGCTGGTTGGACGAGCTGTGGATGTGGTTTATGCGCTGGGTGAGTGAAGTGTTTGACGTTTCGTATGACGGAGCAGGCGATATCATTGGCTATCTCATTGTTGCTGTTGTTCTAACGCTTGCTGTGCTGTTCTTTGTCCGGTCTCGCAAACAAGGAATGTTCGAGAGTAAGGGACGTAAGCTAGGCACCGTCGAAGAAGCAGAACTCGAACCAACCGAAGATATCGACAGACTCATCGGTACTGCAGTTGCCAATGGTGAGTTCCGTCAAGCTGTGAGACTGCAGTATCGGCGGACACTTGCCGAACTACGTGACCGTAATGTGGTTGTGTACCGACCTGAGAAGACTGACTCTGAATACCTCCATGAACTCCGTTCTCAGTCCTACTATCAAGCAATGCGCGACGCCGTGAGTTTGTTTCAAGTTGCTTGGTATGCATTGGAGAGCATCACCGAAGATCAGTATCGCACGGCGGAGCAAGCGTTCAGTATAGTTCGTTCACAAATGCAGCATACGGCATGAATCGCATAGGGTGGGTGCTTGCCGTCATCTTGGTCATCGTGCTGCTGATCCTGGCCGTACGTTCGGACAATGCAATTCGGTTCAATCCAGATTTCCGTTCTACAAGTACCGCGCCATACGGATCCAAGGCCATGGTGGATTGGTTGCGCGATGAGGCGGGAAGTAAGGTTCAGATCTCGACGAAGCCACTACGAACGGTTGCTGACTCGACGCATGATCCAGTTACGCTGATCATTGCTTCTGATTTATTCGACCCTGATTCAGTCGATGTCGATGCCATCGATACCCTGCTTAAACGTGGGTCGACCATCATTGTCAGCTCTGCCTTCATAGGCTTCGACCTTCTAAGTCGGTATGGTATCAGACACGACATCGGCATCGACAACGAAACGTCCATTCGACTGGCGTCGAATCCCGATGTTGCACTTACTGATTCAACTCGTATTCCAGGACTGCATCAAAGCTTCGATGAATTTCAACCCGACACAGCGGACGAGTATGAAAATCCGGATCGTGAACCCGGTGGCGATACCCTTCATGCCGACTTGCTAAACGCACAGGTCATCCATAAACATGGCAAGTACGACTGGCGAGGCATACTCGTCACAAATCAGTCCGACACACCGATTGTAGCAGCTACAGCAAGGGTGTATGCTGGCCGACTTGTCGTGTCGACCATGCCACAGCTCTTCACCAACTATGGCATGCTCTATCATCGACTCTGGAATGCAACGGAAGTCGTGCTTTCCTACGCGCCCTTACAAACCGTTATCTGGGACGACTACTACAAACCACGAAGCGTACAGCAAGAGCAACAGCATCGATTGGAGCTCATCGGACAGTACAAGGGACTTACCCTGGCATACTGGATTCTGTTAGGGGGCTTGGTAGTGTATTTGTTGGTTGGGGCAAAGAGAAGACAACGCCCTATACCAAGCATTCCAGCAGTGAAGAATACTGCCATGGAGCTTGTTGATAACGTCACTGCACTGTACTGGCTCAAGAAGGACAACTGTGCCGTAGCACAACGCATTGCAGGGCAGGTTAGAAAGTATGTCGTACACCGACTTCGACTTTCATGGACAACAAACACCGCCGCCCTTGTATCATCGGTAGCTGCATCTACGGGAGCACCCATCGATGTGGTGCAACGAATGATTTCGCTCTGCATGATTGAGATACCTGCTGACTTGTCGGATGAAGCCTTGTTGCGCATTGGCGAGGATGCAACACGGTTCTTCCGGACAGAGATTTAACTACCACAGTAACTGAACAATCACCAACCTTTACCACCATGAGCACACAAACCGCACTTACCACGATTCGCAACGAAGTTGCAAGGGTCATCGTTGGTCAACATCATGTGATTGATCAGATGTTGATTGCCATGCTGTCGGGCGGACACATCCTGTTGGAAGGTGTACCTGGCGTAGCAAAGACTCTTGCTGCTAGGCTTATGTCCAAGCTCATGCAATGCAGTTATGCAAGGATTCAGTTTACGCCTGACCTAATGCCTGCCGACGTTATTGGTACTAGCGTTTTCGACCCAGCGTCGCTGCAGTTTACGTTCAAGAAAGGTCCGGTCTTTGCGAACATCGTTCTGGCTGACGAGATCAACCGTGCTCCAGCCAAGACGCAGAGTGCACTCTTCGAAGCAATGGAAGAGAAGCAAGTCACCGTCGACGGAACAACTCACCTACTACCAAGCCCCTTTCATGTACTTGCAACGCAGAATCCCATCGAGCAGGAAGGAACATACCGTCTGCCGGAAGCCCAGCTTGACCGGTTTCTTATGAAGATTGTCGTCGAGTACCCATCCTTCGAAGAAGAGCAAGACATTCTTCGTAGACATCACAGCAACGGATCAACGATGAACCTTTCAGATGTGAAGGCTGTGCTCAGCATCGACGATCTGGCTGCCATGCGCGAGAGCGTGAAGAATGTAACGGTCGAAGACGGCATCATCAAGTATGTGGCAACAATTACGCAAGCAACACGCGACTCGGCTGGACTCGATCTTGGCGCATCGCCACGCGGCAGCATTGGCATGCTTGCAGCATCGAAGGCGCGGGCTGTGCTTGAAGGTAGGACGTTTGTACTTCCGGACGATGTTCAGGCTGTTGCACCACCAGTGCTTCGTCATCGCATTCAAGTTGCACCAGAGCGAGAAATGGAAGGAACTACGGCTGATCAAGTGATTGCTGATATTCTCCGTTCAATCGACGTACCACGATGATTACACTCTGGAAGGCGTGGTTCTTAACCCGGCGGACGTACATCATCGGCTTTGCTCTGGCATTGCCGGCAGTGCTGTCCGTGTGGTTCGATCCGCTATACTACTTCGTCCTCGCATGCCTCATTGCGCTATGCCTAGCACTCGTGACCGACACAATTTGGTTGTGGGCAGGCAATCGCAGGCTTCAGGCACACCGAAAGATGGCCGAGCGGCTGAGTAACGGAGAGCAGAATCCAATAGAGCTTACCCTTCAGAGCAGTTATCCGGTTCGTGTTAGAGCAACGGTGATTGACGAGATACCAATACAGCTTCAAGAGAGAAAGTTTGCCCTTAAGGTAAACGTCGACGCACATGGTTCGCATCATACAACGTTCATGATCAGACCCGTTGAGCGTGGCATCTACACGTTTGGAGCAGTCAACGTTTACGTAAAGGGTCGGCTTGGCTTCGTCGAACGAAAATTCACCTGGGAAGCCAACAAGAGCGTAGCAGTGTATCCATCGGTGATGGAGATGCGCAGGGCAGAAATGTATGCCTTCAGTCACAAGCTCTCACGTCCGGGTATGCGCAAACAACGTCGCATTGGACACACCATGGAGTTCGAGAAGATCAAGGAGTATGTAGCTGGTGATGATGTGCGGACGATTAACTGGAAGGCCACGGCGCGAACGGGAAGCATGCGTGTAAACCTCTACCAGGATGAACGTTCGCAAGACGTCGTGTCGGTCATTGATGCAGGACGCGTAATGCGTGCCCCATTCAACGGCATGACGTCGTTGGACTATGCCGTAAACGCTGCGTTGGCATTCAGCAACGTCGTGATCAAGAAACACGACCATCCAGGTCTGGTTGTGTACGGTAGCAAGTGGAGCACTTGCGTAAAACCATCGGGTTCTACGCTGCAGCTAGGGATGATCAACGAAGCGTTGTATGGTTTGTCGACCGAGTTTGACGAGAGCAACGACGAGCAGCTCGTCCTTCAGATCCGCTCAGCCCTCCGGCGAAGGTCGCTTGTGATGTTGTACACCAACATCGACACACTCGGCACGCTTCGACGTCGGCTCCCCAGTCTATTGCACATTGCCAAACGTCATCTACTTGTTGTTGTGTTGTTTGACAATACCGAAGTACGGTCAGTAGCTCAGTCAACATCAATTGCAACACTGGAGGACGTCTACACCCAGATGGTCGCCCGCGACGCAGTGCAGCAGAAGCGTGACATCGCCATCGAACTCAAGCATCACGGAATTCACTGTGTGGTATCACCACCGGAAAAGCTTAGCATTGCCAGCATTAATCAGTATCTCGACCTAAAGTCCCGTGGCGTCATCTAGTCTCAGGCGAACCCTGGCGGTATTTCAGAAAGACTTGCAAAGCGAGTTGCGGACCCGTTATGGCATCACTGCTCTGCTGTTGTTCGTTGTAGTCACCGTTACCCTTGTGGTACTCTCGGCAGCCGACGAACCAATTCCACCTCCCATCGTTTCGGCAGTGTTATGGGTAATCATGTGTTTTACGGCCATGACGGGTTTGGGAAGGGGCTTCATAAGCGAGGAGGAGCGCGGAACTGCCTTGTTCTTGCGTATGAACAGCACTCCACTTGCCGTTTATGCAGGCAAGCTTCTCATCAACATTGCTCTGGCGGTGATCACGAACTTCCTGGGTGTGTGCATGCTGTTTCTGTTCATGAGCAGAACCTCCGTCGGCTCGTGGCTCATGTTGTTGATGATCACGGTTGTTGGAAGTATTGGTCTAGCAGTAGTGCTCACCATTGTCTCGGCCTTGGTTGCAAAGGCCGGTAGTCGTTCTCCACTTCTTCCCGTGCTAAGCTTTCCCATACTGGTGCCCATACTCATGCTTGGAACGAAAGCCACGCTGGTTGCGCTGGCAGGGATGGAGTTTGCCGACCTTGCCTCTGACCTTCAGCTTATTCTGGTGTACACCGGATTGCTTGTGGTTGTGAGTACGTTGCTGTTCGACGTACTATGGTCAGAGTAGTCAAGCCGGCGCTATGCGCCGGGCAGTGAACAAACGATGAACATCAATTCATGTGGAGGTTTGCGCCAAGCGTGCGATCTTTCACATTCATGCAGGGACTACAAGTCATCATGCGCAATGCATTCTCGGTACCGCAGTCAGTGGCTGTGCCAGAGAACACGCACGTGGCACAGGGAAAACGTGTTGCCGACGGTAGACTGTATGCACTTGATCTAGCACGGTTCATTGCAATGATGTTCATGATGCAAGGGCATGTGATTGATGCACTTGTGAGCAGGTCTGAAATGTCGGTTGCCGACTTTCCATGGAACATCTGGCATTTCATTCGTGGGTTTACGGCACCCATCTTTCTCATGGTCTCTGGTGCCGTGCATGCATTTGCTACGAAGCGCAACGAGGATGGAAGCGTACGTGCCGACGTGTTGCAGAAGCGCATTCGCTGGGCGTTCACGATCATTGGCATTGGATACATCCTCACCTTCCCAGCATCACGTGTGTGGGACCTGCCATTTGTGAGCCATGAAGGATGGCGAAACTTCTTGTCGGTGAACATCCTTCAGCTTACTGGTGCAACCATGCTGCTCTTCACGTTGGTGATAGCCGGCACCAAGAGTGTTGCACAGATGGGTAAGCGTGGATTGGCTACGGCAGGAGCATTGCTTGTTTTGACGCCGGTGATGCAAGTGTTGCCAGGTATTGAGCACCTTCCGCTATGGCTCAGAGCATATCTCAACGACGCAACGGGTTCGATCTTCCCCATGTTTCCGTTCAGTGGTTATCTGTTCGTAGGACTGTACGTTGGGTCGAAGCTAGCAGCACAGCCAAAGGAGCAGCGCGACGAGTATCTGCAACACACATCGTGGCGTTATGGGATTGTCATCACGGCAATCGGACTGGTTGTACAGTATGCACTTAAGGCAGCAGGTGTGCCTGAAAGCATGACTGATGGACCCATGAGCGTGCCACTGTTTGTTTGGCGAGTAGGCGTAGTGCTCATGGTGTTCAGCGCCGCAGTGTGGGTGTTGAATCACACCTGGCACCTACGGAATTGGTATTCGTTGTTTGGCACGAAGTCATTGTGGATTTACATCATCCACCTGCTCATACTCTTTGGTACGCCTTGGACGTCGAGTATTGGTCGAGTGTACTATCACTCGTTCTCAGCACCCGTAAGCATCGCCATCGCCTTGGGAATTGTAGCAACAACGCTTGTTTGTGCCTGGCTGTTTGACCTGTACTCCAAACAATCGTGGGCAAGCCGATGGCGCAATCCGCTGATGTATTCCGCCTATGCAGCGTTGATACTCACGCTGCTGGTGTAAGTAGCGGAAGCATCAACACTGCGTTAGTCCAAGCCCCTTTCCAGCTTTGACTGAAGTCGGCTAGCCAACATGTGACGTGCCTGTTCCGAAAGCAGGCCATATCCGATCAAGCTCTGCCTAAACGTATAGGCCTTGTCGAGTGGAAAGCCACCGCCATCAAGCACCCAAGCCAAGAACACTCCATCGTTGATTCCTGTTTCGAGCAGGGCAAAGGCCTGGGCATCTACATTGGTAAACCAGCCCTGCTGGATTAACTCTTTTGTCAGTTCGGCACCAAGGTTGTTCAGGAATCTACGCGTAGCATTGATGCGATTAAGAAAAGCCGGATTGTCGGTGCGCAAAGCATGAGCCCACAGTTCCAGTAACAATGGTGCTTGACCAGCACGTTGTTGGTAGAACTCCACGGTGCTATCGCGAACGGCTTCGACCTTGGCGAGTGTATCGGTGGCCTGTTCGACATTCCGAGCAACAAGCTCCTCGTAGTCCGTCATCCAGGCATCGTACACGGCTAGGAACAAGTCCTCCTTCGTAGCAAAGTACTCGTACACGGTACCCTTGCCAATTCCGGCTTGCCGGGCGATGTGCTGAATAGTAGTCTCGTGGTATCCGGTTTGAGCGAATACCACGGCTGCTGCGTTGACGATGTCTCGACGTTTCTTTTGCTTGTCGACGATTGCTGGCATGTAGTGCTGACCTTAGCCTTTTTGTGCCTGCATCTTCTTTGCATCGGCAAGGAATGCTTCGAGCCCCTTATCCGTAAGCGGATGATTCAAGCACTGCATTAGCACCTTGTAAGGCACGGTAGCAATGTGGGCACCGGCTTGAGCGCAGGCCAGTACGTGCATGGGGTGACGTAGCGATGCTGCAATGATCTGGGCATCGAGCTGGTGAACGTCCCAAATCTCCGTAGCGTCTTCGATGGCCTGAATACCGTCGGTGCCGATGTCGTCAAGTCGACCAAGGAAGATGCTCACATAGGTCGCACCAGCATTGGCTGCAATCAACCCTTGAATGGCTGTGAAGCATAGCGTTACGTTGGTTGGGATGTTCTGCTTCGAGAGTGCTGCAACAGCCGTCAGTCCTGCAGGAATGAAAGGGATCTTGATGGTAGCTTCAGGGAACCAGGAGAGAATCTCATCGGCTTCGCGAAGCATGCCATCGGTATCGGTGCTTACGACTTCGACGCTCACGTGACCACCGACGCTCTTGTGAATGTCAAGAATCAGCTCCTTGATGTCGAGCGAAGGATCTTCTTTGGCTAGCAATGATGGATTGGTTGTAACGCCGCTTACAAAGCCAAGCGAGGTTGCATGTTTGATGTCTTTCAGGTTAGCACTGTCTACGTACAGCTGCATGGTTTCCTCATCGTCAAATAAAGTGGTCAGAATCGTGTAATCAAGTTACGCATCGAACTTAAGGAGCTTGATATCCGGAAGGTTAGGCAATCGCTGGTGAAAGTACAAGAGGTTGAGAACGGCCAGGAGACCTTCTTCGACATCATCGGACCAGCGGTAGTGTATGCGACCTTCGCGCACAAAGTGGTCATCGCAAAGATGGACATGTTCTTCCACGGTATGTTCGACGATCTCTGGGTCGGCCATGTCCGTTAATGCCTCTGGTAACACCGATACATCAGCGTCGAGTCGGCAGACCCACAGGTAGGCAGGGAGCGGACATTCCGCGAGGTCGGAGAACTCCTCGCTCACGTCGAGCGTTGCCGTTGGTCCGTCCTCGGTTGGACGTGCAACGATACAATCTGCAGCAATCGAATCCCGTTCGAGCGTAAGCACTGCAGCATCTTCTGCTTCGTATCGTTCACGAAGGATAACCACGCCCATCTGTTCCATGAAGTTATCGGGGTTCTCGGCACCGATGTGGGTGATCGTAGCGATGTTCTGCGTGAAGTAAATACCTGCCGTATTGGTGAAGTCGGCCAGTGCTACACATGGACCAGGCACGATGTTATAATCCACCACACCGGCAGCCCGACCATAGGCAAGGGGGGAGACAAGGGCTACGTCCACCATGTTGTTGGCAAGTAACTCTGCGCAGCCTTGTTCTGTAGACGTCCGTAAGGTCCACCCACGCTCTGCACACACCGTCTCTGCACGAGCAACGATGGGTGCTACCAGGGCATCTTCAGGGATTGCAATTCGCATGACGGCAAATTACGGCATCTGCCTTACCGCTTCATACATGGCAATGCCAGCAGCAACGGCAACATTGAGCGAATGCTTTACCCCATGCATCGGAATGTGCAGTGAACCCTTGCATCGTTCAAGTACATCAGCAGAAACACCCTCCAGCTCGTTACCAAGAATCAAGGCCAAGGGAAAGTGCGATGGTGTGAGCTTCGAAATCTCCGTCGACGGTGTGGCAAGCTCCAAGGCAAAGGTCTTCCAGCCAGCATTCTCTACATCGTCCAAGGCTTGATGGATGTCCCTGACATGTCGGTAAGGTACGGTAAGCTCAGACCCCAGCGCCGTCTTACTGATCTCGGTGGAAGGGGGCGATGGAGTGTAGCCACAGAGGATTAGCTCATGAATCCGAAAAGCATCGGCACTTCGGAAAATACTGCCTACATTGTATCGGCTTCGAACATCCTGGACGATTACCGTTATCGGATGACGTGGAGTCGAGGCAAGAGCCGATGGCTGCAATCGCTGTGCAACTAATTCTTCATGAGTGAATCTTCGCATCTGCAAAAATGAAACGTCGCGAATTACTAGCATCATTGTTGGCCTTGCCGTTCGGCATCCGCTCGGCCTTCGCTACCTGTGAAGTCAAGGGTAAGCCAGGCACGGTAGAGAAGGTAACAGTGCCGGATGGACTCCAGAACGTCCTGGTGATAGGCGACTGGGGGACGGGCGGCTCACTGCAGAAAAAGGTAGCCCGGTCCATGAATGCCTGGGCAGACAGCCATGGGATACCCAAGGCTGTTGTGTCGGTTGGCGACAATATCTATCCCTCGGGCGTATCGGGTGCCAACGATCCTCAGTGGAAGACAAAATTTGAGAATATCTACGACCTCGAGCATCTGAAGGATCTGTCGTGGATTGCCGTACTTGGTAACCATGACTACCGTGGCAGCGTTGATGGACAGATTCAATACGGTAAGCTGAATAAGCGATGGATTATGCCTAGTGCATACTTTGTTAGTCCATGTCCCGGAGCAGAAACCCTAGTGACGTTTTTCTGTCTTGATACACAGGCAATACTGCAAAGGAACGATGGCTGGAAAGAACAGTTGCAGTGGCTGGATAAGGCACTCTCCCATGGCACGACGCCGTGGAAGATTGTGGTAGGACATCATCCGATGAGATCATACGGACACTACAAGGACCAAGCATGGATGCTTGAACACGTGAAGCCGCTGCTGGAGAAGCACGGGGTTGCAGCGTACTTGTGCGGACATGATCACGACCTCCAGATCATCCAGAATCCTGCCGACAGATTTACATGCATTGTCTCTGGTGGTGGCGGCGGTTGTAGAACTACAACATGGGGCAAGCACACCAAGGCAGCAGGAGCCCACGGCGGTTTCTGCACGCTTGAGTTTAATCAGCACAGTCTGTATACCAGAATGATTGATGCCAGCGGGTCGGAATTAGGAGCAGTTCGGATTAGTGGTACATAACACACAATGGTCCACCCTTTCCATATTGCACGTGGAGTTTGCATTGCCCTTTTTCTGGCATGCACCGCAACCACAGCTTTGAGTCAGACCTTCCCCGACAGCAAGGGAAGAGAGTTCTGGTTCTCCTTTCTTCCTAACCTGCATAACAATCACGACTCGCTTGCCTTTAACCCCGAGCTCAAGCTCCAGCACGAAGTGTACATCTACGTTGGTGCTGATGTGCCGACCAAGGGTACGATTACGTTAACCGACCGCCTTGGGGTGAAAAGGGTAGAGACGTTCAATATCACCGACCCGACCGTTATCTATGAGTTCCACACATTCTTCCAGCCATACGAGTTGGTTGGTTATTGTCGGGGAACGATCATTGACTATTCCAACATGCAGACTGAGTCTGTTGCAAAACAGTCTGTACACATAGTCGCAGATAACGATGTAACCGTCTACGCTCTTAACCAGGCATCGCTTACCTCGGATGCATTCCTGGTTCTACCACAAGATGCCCTGGCCGAGGACTATATCGTCAGCTCCTACTACTCCGATGTTGATTGGGCATTGTCAGGTGTTCCCATCGGTTCACCAACTCCCTCGCAATTCTGTGTGGTTGCAACGGCTGACAATACTGTTGTCGACATTTACCCAAGCGCACCTACATTCTTAAGCCCAAACCTGGAACCGCAACAAATCGTTCTCAATGCTGGTGAAGTGTACCTTGTTCAAGCCGACCCGCGTATTCAGATGCGATCTGACCTGACGGGCACGGTAGTCCGTGCATCCAAACCAGTTGCTGTATTTGGCGGACATCAACGTGCGCTGATACCGCTGGAAGAGAAGGGAAAACTATCGTCGCGTGATTGTTTGATAGAGCAAATGAACCCCATTCGTACTTGGGGCAAGAGCGCCTACATCTTTCCACTAGCTCTGGGCTCTACGGAAGATCCTGTGGGAGAGAGCAAGTTCAGGGTGGTTGCTGGGTTTGATTCGACGAATGTTGCCGTCGGTGGTGCCACGGTGGCAACGCTAGGCAGAGGTGAATTCTACGAGGGTAACCTGACCAGTGCTCAGGAGGTTACGAGTTCCAAGCCAGTATTGGTGTCGATGCTTAAGAAAACATCTGGTGGCGGCAACACCACACGTGTTGGCGATCCCTTTATGATGTTGGTGCCGCCAGCTGAGCAGTTTATGAATTCCTATCGCTTTGTGAATATCCAGGCCTACCAGTACTTCACAAAGCCATTCTCGAATGACGTGGTGAAAGGTCCACCCGTCTATGTTGAACAGTATCTAACCGTGGTGATTCCTACCGTTGCCCTTTCATCGCTCACGTTGGACGGCGTGCAGGTTGATGCAACTGGGTTTGCACCCATACCGGGGACAACATACTCATGGAAGAACTTCAGCATGACGGATGGGATCCATTCCATCTTAGCTGATACCACGTTTGGTATTTACGTCTATGGTTACGGCGAAGCCAACTCGTATGGGTATATCGGTGGCATGGCCTTCCGTCCGCTCGATGTTCAGCCACCCGTCCTCACGGGCACAAGCATCTGTGGTGTGTTCAAGGGAACGGCAACCGACAGCGTGATTGGTGATACGAGAATTTTTACGGCGCGCATTCTCCCGTCGTCAGAAAAGAACACCACGGCAACCCTAGCCCCCTTCACACCGCCAGAACGTGTCGTGCAGGTTAGTGCAACATTGATCAATCCGTATGACGATGGAGAGTTTGCCGTAGAGGCAACTGACAACGTGAAGCAGACAACATCGACGGTATTTTCTGTGCCCGGCTTTACCATCGGTGCTGTTGGGCAAGGGGCTACGGGTGCTTTGCAACAACAGCGTAGCATCATTGCGCAATACCATCAGCGATGTGATACGGTAGTGATCGAGAACTATGGCAAGTTCCCTCACACAATTCGTAACGTGCGAACATCAAGTGGGACGAAGGTGTCCACCACCAACCTCCCAACAACGCTTCAGCCGGGTGAGTCGATGGCTATCGTCGTATGTCACCAGTATGATAGTGCAGGTATGCAGGTGGATACGCTCTTTGTCGATGACACATGTACAAGTCGCCCCGTATTTGAGTACATAGCCGACGTACGAGCAGATCAAGAACCGCCATACACATCGCTGAGTGCGAAACCGTGCAGTACGGAACACTTTGCAACGGTGGGCGACGACAGGGAGTTTGACTACGGACTGCTGAACAGTACGATCAACACGGCTGTCATTACGAACTGTACGGTAACATTGGTTGACCAGAATGCCTACCGAGCTCAGTATAAGGTTGTCGTAACCGATCCTCTGTTTGATGCCGTGTATGGATTCATAGCAACCGACAGTGCTGGGAACACAGCATCGTACATCGACACCATACCTGGATTCACGCTCTCGATTGACAATGGTGGTGGATACTTCCAGCAAGACACCCTGCCACAAGCCACAGTGGGTACCATGGTGTGCGACACCATCTGGCTTGGGAACTACGGTGCGTTCACACAGGTTGTAAGTGCAGTACGTGTTCATCGCAACGTTACATTTTCGATACCGCAAAGTCAGCTGCCAATAGTCGTTGCCCCCGGTGAACGCAAGCCACTGCTGGTTTGTTATGAACCCAGCCTGGTTGATGGAATTGCTGATATCGACACGCTTGATTTTGTGGATAGCTGTCTTGTGAAGGCGCTCGAAGTGCAGGGCAACTCTGCTCATGCAGAGTACACAGGACTTAGCCGTTGCGACGTCCGCATCCTTACATCACAGTATGCTACAGGCCACGGTCTGGTGGTAGCTCCCAACCCAGCTACCGGTTCGGTGAACCTACTGCTCGACCAGGAAGTGAGCTCCATAACCGTGCGTGTTGCAACGGTTCAAGGCACCGAAGCGCTTCGGAAGTCATGGAGTGGAACGGCAACCAACACCTTCATGCTTGACGTAACCCCGTTACCTGCCGGGACGTATGTGGTGACCGTGCAGACGGAACACTTCCTGAAAAGTAGCGTCTTAAGCATCCGGTAAAGCAGGTCCTTACACTGCCGGGCCTACCACATCGTCACGTCGACCTACGTGACTCTGCTTTGTAGTTTTGCAGGTTCTAGCTCAAGGAAACAATGAAACTTTCAACCCCTAAGCTTACGCTTATCGTTGTCCTTGCCGTAGCGCTCGGCATTGGCATGGCTCTCTACGTGCAACCAGCAGTTGGTGGCGATAGTGTCATGCAGCAAGTTCAAAAGATGGGCGACGTGCTATCGCTTGCCACCAAGAACTACGTCGAAGATGTCGACACACAAAAGCTCACTGAAGCTGCCCTCCGTGGTATGCTCTCTGAGCTTGACCCACACAGTGTCTACATCCCGGCCAAGGAAATGGAGCGCGTAGAAGAAGAATTCTCAGGATCGTTCGAAGGCATCGGTATTGAGTTCGATGTGGTGAACGACACCATTACCGTAGTATCGCCGATTGCTGGAGGACCAAGTGAAGGACTCGGCATTCAGGCAGGCGACAAGATTGTCCGCATCGACGACTCGACGGCCATTGGCCTAAGCAGGTCAGTTGTCCCCAAGAAACTCCGCGGTCGTAAAGGCACGATCGTCAAGGTTCACATTCGTCGTGCCGGTGAGAAGGACCTGCTAGTCTTCGACATCACACGCGACAAGATTCCACTCAATTCCGTTGACGCATCCTTCATGATCGAAGGAACCGACATTGGGTATATCACAACCAATCGCTTTAGTGCAACAACGCATAACGAAGTCGTTACGGCTGCCCGTAACCTCAAGGCCCAAGGAATGAAGCGACTGCTGCTTGACCTTAGAGGAAATCCCGGCGGCTATCTGGAACAGGCCTACCGTATCGCTGATGAGTTTATCCCGGCTGGGAAGAAGATCGTGTATACGAAGGGACGTCGGGCTGAGTTCGACGAGGACCTCGTTGCCACCTCACATGGTGAGCTAGAAAACATACCATTGGTGGTGATGATCAACGGCGGATCAGCCTCTGCAAGCGAGATCGTTTCCGGTGCCATTCAGGATCTTGATCGTGGTATCGTTGTCGGCCAGACCTCATTTGGTAAGGGGCTTGTCCAACGCCAATACGAACTCGGCGATGGCTCTGCAGTGCGCATTACCATTTCGAGATATTACACCCCGTCAGGCCGTCTAATCCAGCGTCCATATAGCAACAAGGAAGCCTACTACAGCGGCGAAGGTAGAGTGGAAGGTGAAGAGGGCGACAACATCGCACACGATCACGACGTGGACGATAAAGGCACCAAGGACAGGCCGGTGTACAAAACCGCAAGTGGGCGTACCGTATACGGCGGCGGAGGCATTACGCCTGACTACATCGTGAAGGCCGACACCATTGGCATGTTGGCTCGTAAACTGCGTGCACGCAATCTGTTCTGGAAAACAGCCGACCAGATTATGAAGTCGCGCGGACGTGAACTGCGGAGTACGTATGAACACGACATGTCGAAGTTCCTCAACAGCTTCTCTGTTACGGAAAAGGACATCGACATCATGCGTGAGTTTGCAAAGAAGGATAGCATTGAATGGAAGGCCGACGAATATGCATTCGACGAAGACTTCTTGAAGACCGTCGTTAAAGCACAAATCGGTCGAGCCATTTTCAACAATAATGGCTACACAGCCGTCATGTTACGTATCGACGCACAGACGAAGAAGGCCATTGAGCTGTTCGACGAAGCCAAGCGCATCGCTCGTCTTAACTAACCAGCAGCGATGCATCACAGTTAACAACCGACACTAATCCTGAACATGAAACTCACTAGCATTCTAGCACTCATCATCGTCTTTGGTACGGTAGTAGTCAAAGCAGCCGGTCCGAACAGCATGTTCTACCCTGGCGAAGAACTCACCTACCGAGTATCCTACCTGAACATTACCCTCGGAACGGTTCGCACCGTTGTGGAACCGTTTACGCAGCTTGATGGAAAGAAGGTTGCAAAGGTTAAGATCTACATCGACTCTCATCCCAACATTCCGTTCGTGAGCTTGCACTCAGTGTATGAAAGTTGGATTGATACCACAGGTGCTTTTTCCTATAAGTTCAATGCCAACACTCGTATTGATGACAATACGTGGGATTTCGACCAGTATCTCTTTGACTACGCCGGGAAGAAGGCAACTATTGAAAAATGGAGAAACAAGGAGAAGGTCAACAGTTCTTCGTTTGAGCTTTTGAAAAAGTATAACGATGGATCGTCGCTGCTCTTTGCTGCACGAGCATTGCTGTATGCTGGAAAGAGCTACAAGGTTCCAACGGTGATTATGGAGAAGGCAGTAAGCACCGTGATCAACTTTGCCGGTAATCGTGCCAAGACGGAGATTGATGCCTGCGACTATCCAATCAAGACCGTCTACCTGAATGGCGATGCAAATTGGACAGGCGTATACGGTCTCACCGGACGGTTCGAAGGATGGTTTGCCGACGATGATAGTCGCATTCCTATTCAGGCGAAAATGAACGTCTACGTTGGCTCCGTAACAATCGAACTCCAAAAGTGGAAGCGCGGTAGTTGGGCTCCGCCCAAGGCATCGTCGTAAATGTCCTGGCAAATTCTCATTGATATCGGCGGAACTGCAACAAAGGTCTGCGTCGCAACCAGCGGACGAATAGTTCACCGCACAGAGTTTGCCTCCTTTAAGCCACAACCATTCGACAATCGCACTGCCGACCTGTGTAGATCACTCGGTACGTGGCTTGCATCGATGGACGAAACGCTACTGCACCCGAGCTTTGTGCTAATCGGCACGGCTGGTGTATGGGGACGTGTGGAACGGCAGTCCTACCTGAATGCCTTTACCGATGCATGGTTAACGTACGTCGACGTGAACATGCCACGATGCTCCGTGTTGAGCGACATGGAGCTGTCCATGTTTGCAGCATTTGGCAACAACACTGGATTACTGTTGATTGCCGGCACGGGCAGCATCGCAGCTCAAGGATCGGCAGGTGGTACGATTACCAGGTGCGGTGGGTGGGGTCCACGAATCGACGATGCTGGAAGCGGACTCTTGATAGGCAAGGAAGCGCTGCGCGCTGTTGCTCGAATGCTCGATGGTAGAGGAGCGAGTACCTTGCTGGTACGCCCGGTTGCCGCCTACCTGCGATGTTCCGAAACGGATACCGAAACTCTGTCGGCTGCTCTCCGCTCTGCGAACACCGACGGTGCTGCGCGTCTTGCTCAAGCCGTTCTTCAGTATGCCGAAGAAGCCGATGAGGTAGCACAGGACATTCGCCACGCAGCAGCATCAGCACTTGCAGAGCTTGTGGTGCCATTGATTCGTCAATCACATGAGCCACCAACCGAAATCTGTCTTCACGGCTCACTCTTCGTCAACGAAGCCTTTACACGTTGCTTTGGTGCTGAACTCAAGAAGGTTGCACCAACCATGACATGCTCGGTGTTGACCAGCATGATGGATAACGTCGCACTACGCCTGCAAAGCAGCACCGGTGAGCTGTAGGCCATAGCGCGAAGACACCTTGCAATTGACTCCCACAGGAAGCGTGAGCTTGCTCGGCTCATGTCCGTACATCAGGTTGGACAATACCGGACCCGTGCTTACATCGGCTACTTCCGTCAACACCTCATGGATGTTGCGTGTTGGTGTTGTACGACCAGGTGCTTGCTGACCTTGTGACCACTGACCAAACACCATAGCGGCAAGTGCATCAAGACATCCTGCAAGGCGCAGTTGGTTGAGCATTCTGTCGACTCGGTACGTTTCTTCGGCAACGTCTTCTACCGTAAGCACTGCACCCTTGACCGATGGCATGTATGGCGTGCCAATCAGCGATGTAATGATGCTAAGGTTGCCAGCAAGCAGCTGACCCGACGCAGAACCATTCTTAAGCACGGTTAACGGCCATGGCTGTCTAACGGTTCCAAGTGGCTTGGTGGACGTCATCGTCCGCCAGAACCACTCTTCGGTTTCTGCTCGCATGTTGTCGGCCATCTCGACGCTTGGCATCACACCACTAAAGGTTACGAGCCCAGTCTTTCTTAGCAAGGCAAGCTGCAAGGCCGTGATGTCGGAAAATCCCAAGAGGATCTTCGGGTTGCGCCGAATCAGACGATAGTCAAGCAGGTCAAGCAATCGTGCAGATCCATAGCCCCCTCTCGCACAAAAAATTGCATCAACTCGCTTGTCGGCGAACATTGCATGTAAGTCGTCCGCTCGTTGCTGGTCGGTTCCAGCCAGGTAGCTACCATGTACGGCATGTAGGTTCTTGGCACAGACAACCGTATAGCCAAGTCCTTCAAGGTAGGCGATGCCCCGAGCCAATCTGCTCGGGTCACGCTGTGGTGATGCAGGTGCAACGATGCCAATCGTTCCTCCGCGGCGGAGTGGCTTGGGAAGGCGTAGGGTCATGTGCGAAACTGTGGAAACATGTGGGTAATTCCACACAAAGATGTGGAATACCGGGCAGATGAGTGTGGATAACTTGCAGACTAATCGCTTGCTGTATATGGACTTATGTCAGGATTCCGTAAAATTGCGGCTCACCGTTCGTTACTGGCACGACATTTGGAGGCCTACCTTTCCCTCTGAAAAGATCGATGCTTCAATGATGTCCTTGGGTCGGATCACACATATAGCGTCGTTCATGCTAGCCCTCATGCTGGCATCGTATGCCCATGCGCAAACGCAAATTGGCGGCATCGTCAATCGCTACGTGTCGGTACTCAAGGTCGTACCCTGCGACAGTCTCATCGAAGTTGGCAACGCACAAGGTTTCAAACCAGGCGACCTGGTCTTCATCATTCAGATGAAGGGGGCTGTGGTTTCGAAGGCAAAGGACAGTACGAGTGGACTCATCATTGATCTTGCTCATGCTGGTGCAGCAGAGTTCCTGACGATCGAGAGCATTCAGGGTAACAACATCACGTTCACAACACGCCTGGCCAACACTTACGATCCAGCTGGCCTCGTGCAACTCATCTCCGTACCGCGCTATTCAACTGCGCGAATAACAAGCCCCCTAACATGTCCGCAATGGAATGGTACAACGGGTGGCGTCGTGGTAATCGACGTCGAGCATGACTTGATTATGGATGCCGACATTACGGTAGACGGACTCGGTTTTGCAGGTGGCAATGCATCGAGCAACTTCCAGACAACGGAGATTCCGGACTGGATTTCCAACTGGGTCGAAGGTCGCGCAGGTGAGAAAGGTGAGAGTATCGCATTGATCCCTGGCTTCCTTCCCATTGCTGCACGCGGTCGGTGGGCCAATGGTGGTGGTGGTGGCAACGGCGGCAACGCTGGTGGTGCCGGTGGAAGTAACGGAGGCAGTGGCGGCCATGGCGGTAGGGCCTTGGTTTATAACAGACAGTATCCGAACGTTGGTGGCGAGCCAGGTGTAGTGCTCGACTCCGCAACACGCAAATACGGTCGACTATTCATGGGCGGTGGTGGTGGTGGTGGACATCAGAATGATGGACTCGGTACTGCCGGTGGAAATGGAGGGGGCTTGGTAGTACTCAAGGCAGAACGAGTAATACCACGTGGACATAAAATTTCGGCCAACGGATTGAGCTCTCGCGCGACCATCTCTGCGGAAAAGGGTGACGGTACAGGTGGCGGTGGTGCTGGTGGTACGGTACTGCTGGATGTGCAGAGCATAACGGCGGTGCTAACCATTACGGCAACTGGTGGGAACAGTGGTGATATCAACGCCATGTACAATGCTCACGGACCAGGTGGTGGCGGTGGCGGTGGAACTGTGATCTGTGTATCATCACAATCGAATCTGAGCATTAATGTTGGTGGTGGCATACCAGGAAGGCACAACAATCCGACGAACGAAGACTACCTTGGTTCTTGGGGCGCACAACCTGGCAGAACAGGTGTGGTCCTGGATTCTTTTGCCTGGAACAAGCCGTTGAGTATCGGGTTGCAAGCATGGGGCGGTGGACCATTCTGTGGGACGCAAACCGTCGAGCTTCATGCAACACCAGGATTTGCATCCTACCTATGGAGCAACGGTGCTACTACGCCAACGATCAGCGTGAATACGCCAGGCAACTATACACTTACGGCAATAGATCCAAGCGGCTGTGCACATACCGCTGGACCAGTTCGTGCGTGGGAGAATAGTCCGCAGTATTCACTTTCTGCCACTCTTGACTTCGGCACGGTAGACTACAAACGCAAGTACATCAAGATTGTGCCGCTGACGAATACGGACGACGAAGACATCGTTGTTGCCGGTATCTCTTCGGCACCGAACTTTAGCATTCTTGCACCGAACAGTTTCCCGATTGTTGTTCCGGCAGGCAAGAGCATCAACATTGTGATTCAGCTGTTCACGAATGAAGTTCGTGATTATCACGAAGTGTTTACGGTTGAGATTTCGAGTCCATGTCCTGACACTGGTACCATTGCTGTTGATGCAATCATCAACGTCGTGCATGCAACCTACACAGCTCCCGACACCACTGCTCCTGTTGGTGTAACGGGCTATGGAATTCCGATCACCGTAAGACTCGAGCCAGATACGTTGGTATTGCCTAACACACACATGTTGTTGTCGGTGCGGTTTGACTCACGAATTTTCGCACCATCGTTGGTTACCCAAGGCAGGATCGTCGGCGATGTAATCGACGTGGTAGCTAGTACGCGGACGCTAACTATTGAGTTTGACTCAGTGGATATCGTTGGGCCGGAGATGACGCTTACGTCCGTCATTGGCACGATACTGAATAGCTATGTTTCAAAAAGCATACTGGACATCGTTAGCGTAGAATACCTAGAGGTGTTCCAGATGCCTGTAGACTCGATCGACGACGGCTCTTTACATGTTGCTCCAGTCTGCTTCCAGTTTGGTCGGCAAGTCAAGCTCTACGGCAACTCTTCGGCACGTGTAGTGCCTAACCCTGCGACTGACGGTGCTACGGCACAGCTTGAAATGAGTGCACCTGGAAACTATGTGCTAACGATAACCGACGTGACGGGTGCGTTGGTAGAGCAGTTCGAGTTTGTGAAGTCGAACGAAAGCACCGAGGTGCGAGCCGTCAACCTCAACACGGCAACCTTGCCCAGTGGTTTGTATAGCGTGGCATTTACGTCGCCACTCACCACAACCATTTCTACGCTGATTATCAATCGCTAGACCACTGCACAAGTGAAGTGATGAACGTGCATCATGCATTCGGTGCGTGGTGTAGCGCAGGTGCCATGCCGACGCAGATTCAATTTTGACTGCTGATCTAGCAATTCTTGTCGTGAACAGTTCTTGTTGTCGGCTTACGGTCTGGACTACCGATGTGCAGGACTAATCGGCGAATGGCTTAGTGGCTTTACATGCGACATTGCCTTGTCCAAGGCCTGCAATGCCCTGCCACTGGTCCAATCCATTTTGACCTCTTGAATCTCAAGTAGCGAATCAACAAGCTGTGCGTTGGCCCGGCTTATACGCTGGGCTTCGCTATACGGCACATCTTCGTGGAACGTTACCAAGGAGTATTGTGGCACAAACTTGTCCGGATACCGTTGGTGCAGGAATGCCTCAAGCTGCTTGCGTCGCAAGAAATGCACGTCGGCTACCTTATCTCGCATTTCAACAAAGTTCTCGATAGCAAGGTCGGCAATAGCATCAGCGTCCGGCTTGCGATACTGCATGTACAACTGCATGGCTTCTGGCCATGAGTCGTGCGTTTCTGTAAGACAGTCAAGCAACACTCGGCAGTCTTCGAAGCCGCAGTTCATTCCCTGTCCGTAAAACGGCACTACGGCATGTGCAGCATCACCGATGAGCATGACGTTGTTCATCGTCCAAGGTGAACACTTGACGGTAACGAGCGACGACTCCGGGTTGGTGAAGAAGTCTTCCATCAGTGTTGGCATGAGCGGTAACACGTCCGGGAAGTAACGCTCGAAGAATTCCTGCACATCGGCTTCCGTCTTCAATGATTCAAAGCCAGGGTTTCCCTTATGCGCAAGGAACAACGTACAGGTAAACGAGCCGTCCAGATTCGGAAGAGCAATGAGCATGAAGCTATGTCGCGGCCAGATGTGCAGAGCATTCTTTGCCATTCGAAAACCCCCGTCAGCCGCTGGTGGAATGTGCAATTCCTTGTAGCTGTGATCCAGGTATGACTGGGAGTAGGCAAACCTATCGTGTTGCTGCATGCGTGATCTGACGGCGCTAAATGCACCATCAGCGCCAATGATGATGTCGGACTTGACGTTGTATCGCTCACCAGAGTCCGTACGCTCAAACGTTGCCGTTGTAGAGTTAACGTCAATGTCGACGCAGCGTTGTTCAAACTCAATCGTCACACCATGCTGCTCGGCAATCGACATCAAGGTCTTGTTCAGCTCACCACGTGAAACGCTGTTGATTGCCTGGCCAGCAGTACCGTATGGTTGTTCGCGTAGGTTACCCTGCTCGTCGTGCATCATCCGGCAGTACATCGGAATGGCAATGCTCTGGATGTGCTTGTCGAGTCCGGCTATCTGCAGTGCGCGAAGACCACGATTGGACATAGCAAGGTTGATGGACTTGCCCGCGCTGATGGAGGCGGACCGCATATCGGGACGCCGTTCGAACATCTTCACGCTGTAACCACGTTGTGCGAGCATCGTCGCCAAAAGCGAACCCACAAGTCCTGCGCCACTTATCGAAACTGTCATCAATTCTCCAATGAACGGTCAGAGCAAAGCACTCTGACGTAGAGTGTTACACAACTGCAAACTACCGTCCAAGGTACCTTGCCATAATCGTCTCTGCTTCCTGAACATACAGATCGGCGATTTCCCTGAACGTAGGGTCAACCAATCGCACGGCCGATCCGTTGGATGGCACTACACTAATCCACTGTGTAGATGGTTTGGGAGTAACAAACCGACCAATGGTCGTGCAGGCAACCTCAACGTCTGTATACCTGCCATGCTGCGTCACCACGATCCTGAACGGTTGTTTGACGGATGCAGTGATTGGGACTGCACGGCTTCCTGTTGGGGTGGTTACGACCACCATGCCGCTGCCAGCCGAGATGCCCACCGTACTGTCGGCACTCACGTGAATGCGCATGGCGTTTACGCCACCCTTGGTGCTATCGTCAAACGGAGTAGACCGCATGACGAGGTCGAATCCCGTACCCTTCTCAATTAGCACCTCGGTGTCGAACTCCCCATCGGTAATCTGCTGTGCTCTAAAGGCAACCGTACCCGGTGCAGCTACGGCAAAGGCATTGGTGCCGAGTATGCGTACGTGTTCCTTGCCCGTGAGTATTCGACCTTCGATCGGGAAGTCGGCATTCTGCTGCAGTGAAAAGCGCCATGGACTGCATGCCGTTACCACCACGGTAAACGACAACACGATGAGCGATAGTCTACTCATGCGGCAGGTTCCTTCCGTATCGAAGGTCGCCACGACCAAATATCTTGTCAAACACCGATAGTCCGATACCTGCATAGAACACGCTAAAGTCACGCGATACCTGGGGCAGTCCCACAAGGTCGAAGTTTTCCGGTGACGCAGGTGTACCACTCATGTAGGCCGCGAGCACAGTGAGTCCAAGCTGGTTGTTAAAGGGCAGAGCAGCGCGGACGCCAATCTGGATGTACGACGATGGAGCGAAAGCCACTTCTGCAAAGGGTTCGACAGTAAACTTGCCGCTGCCTGGCTGCCAGAAATAGCCAACACGAATTGGTAAGCATGCCAAGGCATACTCGCGCACACCGGCAATGATGAACGACATGGCACTGGTGCCAACGTAGAAGCGATAGTCAAGCGCAGGAATGGCAACCTTTGCATTCAAAGCATGAGCAGAGAAACCATTGATCGGACTCTGCTTGTCGGCATTAGCGTTCTTCCTTGAAAAGAATGAGCTATCCGCACTCGAAGAAATGAACACGAAGTCAAGTGCGCCAATCTCCCAGCCACTGTGCTCGTGATCCTTCCATTCGACTTCTAGTTCGTCTTCCTGGTTCAGGAAGTCCAGCAGTCCAACGCCAACACCAAGGTATGGGAAGTTGACGCCTCGAGATTCACCACTAAACAAACTGGTCTGACCATACACATAGCCAGCAGTCAGGCGCAGGTTGACGCCAGCCAGACTACCGATCTCCGCTGCAACGTTCAGGTGTGCGTAGGCCGATGGAACAAAGGCAACATGGAATCCTGGCGTAACGGCAACGTAGGGGATCTTGCTGCGGAAGTAGTAACGCTTTCTGATCGACATTACGCCAATGCCCGTAAGCGTGTTTTCAGCGTCGTCATCAGGAGCAAACCGTTCCCATGCCGTGAGACCATACGTCCAGTTAGGATCGTCTCCCAAAAAGTTCAGCTTCCACTCGCCGATACCAACCTTGTACTGATAACCAGCAAACAGTTTGTTGCCTTCCGGATCGGGCTTTATACCAAAGAGCAATTCATCCAGGTCCATGAACATGCCGAACAAACCAGTCTGAGTGCTGTTGCCGCTAAGCTGCGAGCCAATCAGACCAACACCTTCCCAAGCAGCTAGGCGGATGAAGCCAGGATACTCTCTCGTCTCCACACTATCATACTGCAGCATGTTACGTTCTACCGAAACCGTGCGTGACGAAGGATAGATGATGCCGTTATTCCTGTCGTTCGGTTGGTTGGTTACCTGCTCGGTAATCAGTGAGTCAACCTCCGTGATGGTGTACCGATCTTCTTCAATGCGTGTGATTGAGCCACATGCAGTAATCAGAAGCGATAGCACGGCAGCCACGACTATCATGTATTGATGTTTCATGCGAACCTCACCGTAAGCTCGGTCAATTTGTCTAAGCTGGCTCGTACGACGTCACCCGCAACAACGGGTCCCACACCGTGCGGTGTGCCCGTAAATATTGCATCACCAGCTCTAAGCGAAAACGTCGCAGCAAGAAATGAAATCAAGTGTGGTATGCTCCGTTCCATCTGGTCGGTTGATTCTTGCTGACGTAACTGTCCATTTACTTCCAACCGCAGATTCCATGGCCCCCTTCCACTTTCTGATAGGGGAACGATGGGACTTACGGGTGCAGAGCCAATCCAGCTCTTGCTGATAGCCCAAGGATCACCGTTGATCTTGGCATCGCGTTGTACGTCACGTGCGGTAAGGTCCAGGCCTACACCTACACCGGCAAGCACGTCCCATGCATCGTCATCGGCAACCTCCCACACGTCCTTGCCAACAACAAGTACAAGCTCGACCTCATGGTGAACATTGCTGCTGAACCGAGGTAAGGCAATGGTGAACCCCGTTGGCATATAGGCGGCAGGGGGCTTGATAAACACTACAGGATTGGGTGTGTGCGGCGCTCCCATCTCTTCGGAATGCAACGTGTAGTTGCGTCCGATGCAATACATCGTGCCAATGGGAAGGTTGCCCGTAGGGAGGAACCAGGTACGATTATCGGGTAGTGCCACTGTCGGAGTCTTCTTGAGTTGAGCTGAGTTCGTTGGGAGGATTGATGATGTCTTCTACACGCACACTGTCTTCAGAAGCTGCTTGCGTCGGGAACTTGCTTGCGCGGTAGGGGAGGTTTGGGTCAGCAGAGACCTTCTGCATGAGACGTCCCCAAATCGGTGCTGCAGCACGTCCGCCCTGTCCGTAATCACCGGTGAAGTGAACGCGTCGGTCGTCGAACCCTGTCCACACTCCTGCCACCAGCTTTGGCGTAAACCCAACGAACCAGGCATCGGCAAAATCATTGGTCGTACCAGTCTTCCCGGCAGCATCGCCTTTGTAAAACTGTCGTACCCGCGAACCTGTGCCGCCATCTACCACACCACGCATCATACCCATCATTGAGTAGGCTACCTTGGCGCTTAATGCATCTTCGACCTTGGTGGGGAGCTTGGCTTCCCAGAGGACGTTGCCCAGCTTGTCTTCAATGCGGGTGATGGCTACAGGGGGGACGCTGAGCCCCATGTTGACGAAGGGGATGTAGGCAGCGGTAAGTTCAAGAGGTGATACTTCTACGGCACCCAAGGCAATTGATGGTACGGCATGCAGCGTACTCGTTATGCCCATGCGCCTGCAGAGGTCAACGACGGCAATAGGATTCGTCACTCCGGTGATCAGTCGAGCAGCAACGGTGTTAACCGAGAGCTTCAGACCTTGTCGTAGCGACATCATGCCACCGTCCTTACTTGCACCTCGGGGCGACCAAACGGTGCCGGACGGTAGAGTAATGGAGAATGGTCCACTGTCGACCAATGAATCAGGAGATAGTCCTGACTCCAATGCCGACGCATAGAGGAATGGTTTGAACGATGAGCCTGGCTGTCTGCGGATTTGTGTGACGTGATTCAACGAGTATCGTGCTGCCGGATCAAGCTTCATTGCCTGTGGTGATGCGCCGACCATGCCCAGGATGGCTCCAGTGTGAGCGTCGATAACAACAACACCTGCCTGGATTGTCGACGTGATGCGACGCACACTGTCAACGAATGATTTGTTGCGACTGAGCTTTCGTACCAATGCATCTCGTTCCGATGCCGAAGCACTGATATACTCAGGACGTTGCCTAATGGCCTTGAGCACGAGTTTGGACAGCACTTGTTTGTTGGCAGTCCACGACCAACTATTGTCAAACAGCTTCTGATACTGAGAGAGATGCTCTGCAACGGCCTCATTGGCGTAACGCTGTACGCGCGAGTTCAGCGTTGTTGTGATGACCAAGCCGTCACGGTAGAGATCATGTCCGGCCAGTCGTTCTGCCCACTCCCCGTCCCTCCCAAGCTGCTGTCTGATCATCTCGACGAAGTGTGGAGCAATACCGCGTGCTACGTCTGTCGGTGCGGGTCGGTTAAGCGACTCCGTGCTTGCCTTTGCATAAACGTCAGGCGTGATGTAGCCTTCGTCTCTCATCATGGACAGGATGAGATTGCGTCGGGCAATCCCGGCACTATCGTCACGATTGTATCGCTCCGGTGCCTTGAACAATCCTACCAGGTAGGCACACTCGGCAGTAGTGAGCTGCATTGGCTCCTTGTTGAAGTACGTGTTGCTAGCAACGCGTAGTCCAAATGCCCCCTTCCCGTAGTATACCGTGTTTGCATACATCTCCAGGATTTCGTTCTTGGTGTAGGTGCGCTCGATCTGTAGAGCCGTCCACGCCTCACGAATCTTCCGAGCTAACGATTGTTCGCGTTTGAAATACAGGTTCAATGCTAGCTGCTGCGTGATGGTGCTTGCACCTTCACGCGTTTCCATCGCCGCAACGTTCTTGACTGCTGCCTTGAAGATTCGCATCACATGCACACCCCAATGGTCGCGGAATGCTCTGTCTTCCGTTGCAATCAGTGCATGGATAAAGTCCGAAGGAATACTGTCGTACGGCACATACGTCCGCCTGGTTGTAGCAAAATGATCCAGCACCACACCATCGGCACTCAGAACCTGCGTGGCCAGATCTTGTCGTGGGTTCTCCAACTCTTGAAGTGTGGGCAGACCGCTTGAGAGCACGATGATGATGTACACGCCGGTACAGAGAAACAGTGCCAACGTGCCGTAGAGAACGATGCGCCATGCTCGTGAGGGGTTCATTCTTGCATGACCTTTACTAGTTCTACACGACGTGCTCGTTTACGCCAGAGGATGATGCTTTCGCCCTTTCGTCGGGCGGGGAGTAGCGTCTCACCTGCCGACCTTCCTTCGAGAATCTCGCGTGGAGCCCCTCGGGATACGAGTTGATTGATGATGAAGTCGACGCGATTCTTTCCAAGGACAAGATTGTTAGCGTCGGTATCTACGTCGTCGGTATGACCAATGAGTACGATCCTCCGTAAACGATTCCCGCTTGCCTTGATGTTGGCAGCCAGGTCATCCAATGCCTGTTGCCATGTGGTTGATGTTTCCAGTCCATTGCTATCAAGCACGTTTGGATAGGGCTTGTCGAAGATTGCCGTAGGGAAGTTCACACGAAGCACAAACGTTGTTGGTAGTGAAAGTGGTTTTTCGATACGGACAGTGTCAGCCGAACGTCCAGGCCGCAACTCTACATGCGTATTCGTCGAAGGTACGGTGATGCGCACCTTGTCGAAAAACAACTCAGGTGTTTGCGCCTGAATGTCGATTGGCTTGTTAGGTGGAACATTGAGTTCGTAGTTACCGCTTGTATCGGTCGTTGTCTTGGCAATAACCACGTTCTCCGTAGCACTCGTGGCAGTCACATCAGCGTTAGGTACGGGCTCCTTGGTGTCTTCGCGTATCACTGTTCCCGTTACCGTAACAAGCGGAGCATCGTTTTGCGTTGGAAGCTCAAGGTCAGGAGCAATGTCGACAATGTCCATCGTCGGCTCGTCGGTGGTAAGGCGAACAGACGTGAGCACAAACACATCGAAGTCCTTCCTTGTGGTACTGCCCCTGCTGGGCTGGTCGCTGCCATAGTACAATGTGTTGCTCGAATGCCAGGAAGGGAAGAGTTCGTCAAAAGGAGTATTGACAGGTGGACCCATGTTGCGGGGCTCGCCGAGTTCAACTACGCTATCAGCTTGAATAATGGTGGCCGAGAACAGGTCATAGCCGCCGACAGTGCTATGACCGGCAGAAGAGAACAGGAGGACTGAGTCTGCCGCGAACTGCGGACATAGCTCGTCGCACGGAGTGTTGACCACACCTTTGACTAACGACGGAGTAGACCACCCATTCTCCTTGCGTACACTGTACCACAAATCCGTACCGCCTTCGCCGCCCGGACGGTCAGAGGCAAACACCAAGATCTTGCCAGACGGACTCAGCGTTGGATGTCCGTCCCAATACAACCCCGTGTTCACAGGGAACCATCGCGAAAGGTCGGCCACGGCCACACCATTGGCAACAAAAGCCGGCACAACCGACGCATCGCCCATGACGGCAGCTGGAGCAACATTGGTTATGAAAACCGGGTTGGCTGACGACTGGCTGGTTGTTGTCACCACATCATGTCGGTCGATTTTTACTGTCGTGTACGATGCCCTAGCTGGCGTCCCCCCGCTCACGAGCAAGTTCACATCGGCATGTTTGAGCAAGCCCCATTCATGTGTAGCCGAGCTTGCGCCCAGCACTCTGCGGATGCTCCAGCGTACGGACCCGATCATTCGCGATGTATCGTACACAACGGTGTTTGTGTATCCCGGCGCACACGGTGGAGGTGCAGGTGGTGGCGGACATGGCGGAACATTCCGCTGATAGGACAGCGTTGTGCATGCCGTCAGCAGGATTGCTGCTGCGAGCGGAACGAGAAGACTACCCAAACGTAACATCGCGCAACAATGCCTCATGAAGAAGTTGTTGATAGACTCTGTCTGGTATCTCAATTGCGCCGAGCGACTCGGTGAAGTCGTTGATGTACTGCGTATCGAGTAAGGTAAGTCCGCGTTCCCTCATCCTCGCCACCAAATGTGCGAAGGCAACCTTGCTAGCATTGCTCCGAGTGGAGAACATCGACTCGCCGAAGAATGCACCAGCAACAGACACGCCATACAAGCCCCCTACCATGGCGTCATCCAACCACACTTCGATGGAGTGGGCAAAGCCCAGATGATGGAGCATGATATAGGCATCGATGATTTCTGGAGTGATCCACGTGTCGGCTCTCCGTGAGCATGCATGAATCACGAACGGGAAGTCGACATTCTCGGTAACTCTGAACGTACCACTAGCAATCACTTTCCGTAATGACCGTGAAATCCGCACACCATCCAGAGGTATGATTGCCCGAGGATCTGGACGGTGCCACTGCACATTACCAGAGTGTGCCTCGGCCATTGGGAAGAAACCATTGCGGTATCCCAAGAGCAAAACCTCCGGTAAAAGAGTCGTGGTGCCTTTGCTTCTGTGCATGTGTGGTCTTGTACTAACACGTGAATCTAACGGAACGCACGATACAGACCATAAGGAATACCCTTCCGGTCGCAAAAAGACTGTTGATCCGTTGGAAAATCAAAGGGCCACAGATCACGAGAAACTTCTTCGAACCGAAACACCCCATGTTCTGCAATCACATCACGCTGGTGCTCCTGAACGTCAGCCCTGTCCGATGCCAGGTACAGAATCCCGTCTACCTTCATCACACGATCAAGTTCGTCGAGTAGGGGGCTAGAGAATGCGCGACGTTTTTGATGACGTTTCTTTGGCCACGGATCGGCGAACAAGTAGACGGCTGTTTCGATGCACGAATCAGGAATCCACGACAGACCATTGGCAACCGAGTACCAGAGAGCACGAGCGTTTGGAATGTGTTCACCGCTAACCACGCGGTTGATCCAGTTGACCAAGGTTTCTCGAACCTCCAGGCCAAGCACATTGTGCTCCGGGCGGCGGATGGCATACTGCAGCATGAAGCCACCGCGGCCACAGCCAATGTCCAGAACTGACGGAGCATTTCCGTCGGCAAACCACAGATCCCACTGGGCCTTATCGATTTCAGGCGGGTACCATGCCGGCTGCACATGATGCTGCTCTGCAGGCAGGTAGCATTGTGGACTCACGTGGTGCCTGACCCGTGGCATCGGGTATTTGTGCAGGGGGAGATTTCGGGGCGATTGCATATTCACAAAACTACATTGTAGCCTTGCCGTGTATATTTGCGTTCTTGTCCCGACCCTCCGGTGCTCGGTGGGTCGTTCCTGTTCGTTCCAGGAGGCATTCTTGAAGCAGAAAAACATAAGTCGTTGGCTAATTCTTACACTGCCACTGTTGGCAGCAGCCTATCTATTCTACCCCACGTACGAGTACTATCAGCTTGACGGGGAGCGTAATGCTCTAAAGTCGGACTCGGCAGCGCTTGACGAGTGGGATCGTACAAACGAAGAAGCATACGAGAAAGCCAAGGCCGGTCGCCTGAAGCTTGGTCTTGATCTTCGTGGCGGTATGTACGTAACACTCGAGGTCGACGTGCTCAAGCTCATCGAAGAGTCAGCTCTTAAGGAAGCGGTGGACGATGACTTTTTGCGCATCGTGGAGGAGACACGGAAGCAGACGGACAACACCGACCTGGATGTGTTGGACACGTTCCTTGCCAACATGAAGAAGCAAAACAAGCAGCTGATTCAGTACTTCACCGTCAGCAACCAGCTTGACGTGAATGAAGAAGCAGTCGAAACCAAGCTTCGCAAGGACGTTGATGATGCAATCGAGCAGGCCCTGCAGGTTATCAAGCAGCGTATCAACAAGTTCGACGTGTCGGAAGCGCAGATCGAGAAGGTTGGTTCACGGAGAATTCAGCTTGAACTTCCTGACGTGAAGGACGAGACAGAAATCCGCAAGCTTCTGCAGACAACAGCCCGTCTTGAATTCAAGCGCGTACTTAATGGTCCACGTCTGATTGCCATTGCCCAGAATCTTGACAATGCTCTCAAGGGCATTGTTGCTCCAGTGGCTGACACTGCAGTTGCCGACACAACTAAGGCCGACACCGTAAAGGCAGATTCAGCAGCGACGGCAAAGCGTGACAGTACGTCTGTTGCCAAGGCCGATTCGGCAAAGGCCGACTCTGCTAAACCAGCCGATACTGCGAAGAAGGATCCTTATGCAGGATTGAGCGATGAAGAGCGTGCACGAAGAATTCGTGCCGACTTCCCCTTCACGTGGATGCTGTCCGGCATGTACGCCGCCAACGAGCAAGCACAGGGTCAGCAATTCTCTCTCTCCGGTGCCGACCTCAAGGCCTTCCCAGAGAGCGGCTTGTACAGCTTCTATGTAGGTGCTCGCGAAGTATCGCGGTTGTTGGCCTTGCTTGACCGTCCAGACGTACGTAGGGCAATCCCTGCAGACGTCTCGATCGTGGTCGACGCCAACCCAAGCGGTGCCAAGGATGCGCCCGAATCCGAAAAATTCTACAGTGTGTATTTGCTTGCCGCGGAGCCAGAGCTTACTGGTGATGTGATCACTGAGGCCTATCCTACGTTCGATCCAACGAACAATGCGCCAGTAGTCCACATGCAGATGGACGCCGTTGGTTCAGAGCGTTGGGCTCAGATTACCGGTGCCAACGTTGGCAAGCGTATTGCCATCGTACTCGACGATCGTGTACACTCGGCACCAAACGTTATTCAAAAGATTCCAAACGGCTCGTCACAAATCACTGGTTCTGGTAGTGCCGAAGAAGCCAATCTTCTGGCCGTTGTACTCAAGGCTGGTGCACTGAAAGCGCCAGTAAAGATTATCGAAGAACGTGTAGTTGGACCTTCGCTTGGTGAAGACTCCATCCGTCGAGGTATTACGAGCTCCATCATCTCGTTTGTTATCGTAATCCTGTTCATGCTTGCCTACTATGCAGTGGGTGGTGCATTTGCCGATATCGCCTTGATGGTGAACGTCATTCTTGTTGTTGCAGCGCTTATCGCCTTCGGGGGAACGCTTACGCTGCCTGGCATTGCCGGTATCATTCTGGCTACGGCCATGGCTGTGGACGCTAACATCCTGATCTTCGAGCGCATACGCGAAGAGCTTGCAGCGGGCAGGACGCTTAGGTCGGCCGTTGATCTTGGTTTTGCCAAGGCATGGAGCGCCATACTTGACTCAAACCTTACGAACATGCTTTCGGGCTTGGTGCTCATCTTCTTGGGTACAGGTCCAGTGAAAGGCTTCGCTGTTACCCTCATCATTGGTGTGTTGATGACGTTGTTCACCGCTGTGGTCATGACCCGCACGATGTTCGAACTAGCCATCTCTGCCGGTGCAACTTCAATCAACCTAGGTCAGAAGAAGGCCTGAGGGTCAAATAGGGATTATCATGGATCTGATTAAAAAAACCAACATCGACTTTATCTCGCCACGGAAGACACTCTTCATCGTGTCGGCAGCAATTGCTGTGTTTGGTCTCATTGCAAGTTTTGCTCTGGGCATCGACCGTGGTATTGACTTCACTGGCGGTACGCAGGTAACGGTACGCTTCGAGAAGAACACTGCTTCAACGGAGCAAATCCGTACTGCAATCGGTTCGCTAGGTTATGAGGGTGCAGAACTCAAGAGCTTCGGTGCTCCAGGCGAATATCTGATTCGCATCGGAGTGGTTGGCAATCCGACCGAAGTGTCGCAGAATGTAGTCAGTGCACTTCAAACAAAGTTTCCAGCAGACAATGTGACGTTGCTTGGCACCGATAACGTTGCCAGCAAGGTCTCGAAGGAGCTTGCCATTGATTCGTTCATAGCTCTTGTTGTTGCTGTGATCGCCATCCTGCTGTACATCGCCTTCCGCTTTGAGTTCACCTTTGGTCTGGGATCGGTTGTTGCTCTTGTGCATGACGTGGTCCTGGCCTTTGTGATCTCCTCGCTCTTTAACAAGCTCGGTCTTGTCAATCTGGATTTGAGCATCAACTCTATCGCTGCCTACTTGACGATCCTTGGTTACTCTATTAACGACAAGGTGGTGGTGTTCGACCGTATTCGTGAGAATCGCGAGAAGCACAAGGGTATGAGCTTGCCAGACCTGATCAACTTGAGCATTAACGAAACACTTGGCCGTACCATCGTTACGGGTGTTTCGGTACTTGCTGCCTTGCTTGTACTGGTGTTCTTTGGTGGCGACGTGCTTGAGGGCTTTGCCTTTACCATGTTCGTTGGTATCGTTATCGGTACCTATTCTTCGATCTACATCGCTGCATCGTTCGTGCTGTGGTATACCGATCGCGTCAAGCACAAGAACGTAGGCAAAATGCACACGGCAGCAGCAAAGGGATAGGGATGCATTTCGCAACATCATCGCCAGCCGAAGGCGTTACCGTCGTGGCATTCCCAGCGAATGCACTGGGTGGCGAGCAAGGTGTTGCTTTGGCAACAATCCTTACTACTGAAGTCACAACCTCAACTACGACGGTAGTCCTGAACCTTTCTGCCGTGCAGGTAATGAACAGTACAGGTCTGGGCATGCTGGTGAGTTCGCTAGCGACCGTTGGCAGAGCAGGAGCATCATTGTTCCTTGTTGGCGTGCCGGATAGGGTAAAGCAGTTGTTGGAGATGACGCGACTAGTGGACGTATTCCAGATTCGGAATTCAGTCAGCGATATCGTATCGGCGCAATCATGAGCGTAACCGTTGTTGTTGGTGCACAATGGGGCGATGAGGGCAAGGGGAAGATTGTAGACCTTCTGTCCCAGGATATCGACGTCGTGGCACGCTACCAAGGCGGCGCCAATGCTGGTCACACCATCGTTGTCGACAACAAGAAAATTGTCCTCCACCTTATCCCCAGCGGAATCCTCCACCCTGGCGTACAGTGCATCATCGGTAACGGCACGGTCATCGACCCCGTTGCACTGATGGAGGAAATTCGCTTCCTCGAAGAGATGGGCGTCGACGTACAAGGTAGGTTGCACATCTCGCATAAGGCCCACCTGATCATGCCCTACCACAAAGCCCTCGATGCAATTCGTGAAAAGGGTGTAGGGGGCATTGGAACTACGGGGAGGGGCATTGGACCAGCGTATTTCGACAAGGCACTGCGTACTGGTATTCGCATCGTAGACCTTCTCAACCGCGAAGAGCTGCGCACGAAACTGCGTGCGAACCTCGAAGAGAAGGATAAGCTTCTCCAAGCCGTGTACGATGCAGAACCGCTTGACGTAGAGGCAGTGATCGACGAGTATGTAAACTTCGATGCTCGTATCGATCCGTTTATTACCGACACGACACACCTGCTTATCCAGGCACTAGCCGATGGCAAACGTATTCTTGCCGAAGGCGCACAAGGTGCCCTCCTGGATCTGGATCATGGTACCTATCCGTTCGTGACAAGCTCCAATCCAACGAGTGGTGGAGCATGTACAGGACTCGGTATTCCACCAACAAGCATCACCTCTGTACTGGGCGTGGTGAAGGCCTATTCAACTCGCGTTGGACTTGGCCCCTTCCCAACAGAATTGTTTGACGAGGTGGGAGAGTTGCTGCGATCTGAAGGACATGAATTTGGTGCGACAACGGGACGGTCTCGTCGCTGCGGCTGGCTCGACATTCCCGCCCTCAGATATAGCATGCAAGTGAATGGCATCACGGAAATTGCACTAACCAAACTGGATGTTCTTGGCGCACTGGATCAGATCAAGATCTGCACGGGATACTCGCTTGATGGAAAGAAGCTCCGATATTTCCCTGCCGACGCACATACACTTGATCGGGTGACGTGCGAGTACGTCACTCTGCCTGGCTGGAAGGCCGATATCAGCGCAGTGCAATCGTTCGACCAATTGCCCAATGAAGCACGTTCATACGTGCATACGATCCAGGAGCAACTAGGCATCCCCATTACGTGGGTTAGCACTGGCCCTGGCCGCGAACAGACGTTTACCATCGCTTAAGGCGATTGCCGCAGGGCATTCACGTCCTCGCGAAGCAGCAGGCAGGAACAGCTGCCATACACGTTTAAGCAATTGCGTTGCAAGTCCCTAACATTTAACGGTGTTGTTGGGTAACCACAAACGCGAAAATCTGTTATGTTTCCTGCATGCGGATTCGGTTTGTACTGGTTACGCTGCTCTTCCTTGCAGCACTTGTTCCCACGCTAGCTCAGCGCTGGGCTCAAGCGCAGTTGCCTAGTCCGTACGATCAAGGGTATTATCTGGACATCTACTTCCTGCCCAGCAATCAGCTCTATGGCTGGGCTTGTGATAACGATAGCGGCTATGTTGTGCGCACCACCAACGGTGGAAAGTCCTGGCAAGGCACACGCGTAACGCCATCGGGATTCTGCCACCTCGAATACATCCAATTCCTTACAACAACCACGGGCTACTGCAGTGGACCCTGCGGCGTGTTCAAGAGCACCGATGGTGGAGCCTCGTGGACGCAAGTGATGGCTGGCACACCAAGCATTGTTGTGTGGGGCGGCTGGTTCAAATCCGAACAAGAAGGATGGGTTCTGGGAGGGGGCTGTGGCGTGAATAATTTCTACCACACCACCGATGGCGGAACAACATGGTCGCTGTTTCAAGACACGACGGTTAAACGTTCCAATCTTTCTGATCCATTGTGGCAGGCCGACATGGCCAGCGGCGAGCTCTATGCTTCTGGCAATGGTACACTCTGGCATTCAACCAACGATGGTGACAGCTGGTTTGTCGAGAGTTACACCGGTACCGATGCACCGTGGCAGGAAGAGCTTGCACGATACTCTACGACATTCATGATTGCTTGCTCCCAGAGCAATTGCGTTGCAAACACCGGCTTTGGTGGTATGCGGTGGAGTCATGATGATGGTGCTACATGGAATCAGTACAACACTGGTGCCGACATGTTTGGCTGTTACTTGCTAAGTGAGCAAAAGGCCTGGGCATCAGGTAGAAGTGCCAACGTGTGGTATACGGCGAATGGTGGCACAAGCTGGTCGAAGTATAACTGTGGGTTGAGCGGGAAGAATTTGGACGACATTTTCTTTCTGAACGACAGTACTGGGTGGGTAGTTGGGGATGGACTATTCTACCTTGCACCACCAAGGAGAACACAGACCGATTCTCTCTTGGAGTTTCTTGGTGCATGTCCAGACTCAACCGTCCGTGATACCGTATGGGTTACCAACGAGAATTTCACGGAGAGTCCATGGACTATTGAGCTAACAGGAACGGACGCATGGATGTACCGTGTTGCCAACGTCATTCCCAAGCCCCTTCCAGCATGTACACCTGTCCCCGTAATCGTTGAGTACAAGGCCGTTGCACCCGGCAACCATCCTGCACAGATGGTTATTCGGATCAACAATCCCGACACGGTGTTGGTGGTTGACCTTGTTGGACTGCGCCGAACATTAAATGCTGGTCCACGAGACACACTCATCGAGTTTTCGCAGAAGGTAGGCGTCCCCATCTCACGAGTCCTGGAGTGGCGTGCCACGGCAGCACCGATTGAACAGATTGTGAACATTCAGAGGGACACGGGTTCAGCCATCCTTTCAATGATTGCTGCTTATCCGCAACCAATCAACGTCGTTGCACCGATATGTCAGACGCCAATCATGGGCACACTTGTAGACACGGGATGGGTGAGTGCGCGATTCCGCGTGACACTTGCACCGTGTTATCGCGATACGCTGGTGACGGTGAGAGTGTATGGTCAGAGTGGAATCATCAATGCGCCCAAGACATTAGGAGCCGATCTGTTTTGTGCTACGTCGGACACCTTGCTTGTACCGATAAGCAATACAGGTAACATGGACCTGACGGTTTACAATGCCGAGCTTGGCGGACTGAATCCAGAGTCCTTTGCCATACTCGAGATGAAGCGTGCAGGTAAGACGAATCCGTGGAAGATTGCACCGGGTGAGGCAGACACGTTACTCGTGTTTGTTCAACCTCGCAGCAACGTGCAGCAAGCGGTGCTTCGTATCAATCATGACGATGCAACTACAGTACGTGGCATCGTGCAGCCATGGGAAATTCGATTGACGGCTACGGCTGCAGCTCAGGCAGAGACAACGGTGTTGCCTACGGAGATCGACCTAGGAATCATGTGCGTCGGGTCGGCAGTTGATACATTGTTTACCGTGAGCAATGCCAGCTCATTCGATGCTAACTACATCGTCACCACTGGCAGCACAAACATTACGCTGGCATCATTTGCCACGACGCGTGTAAAGGCCAACGCTTCCAAGATTGAACGATTCTCCTATCAATGTGCCACAGTGGGCAACGTCACGGACACCATCGCAGTGCGTGTAAGTCCTTGCAACGTTCTTCATTCGGTTATTGTAAGAGCACAAGTTGTCGAAACCGAATTGCAAGTAGTACCAAGCCCCCTACAAGACTCAGTCTTCGTTGGCGATGTACTCACCACGTCGGTTGCCATTCGTAATACCACAAACAGACCAATCACCATAAACAGCGTCCGCTCATCAATCACCGACACAGAGCTCAGCGTGAAGGTGAACGTGCCAACAACAGTGGCACCAACCGATTCGTTGATGGTCCAGCTCACCTGGAAACCAAGTACTGTGCGAATACTCGCATCGCAGCTCATTGTTGAGTCGGATGCCGCTTGTGTCGTCCAATCCAATTTTGAACTGCATAGTCTGAGCAACCTCGTCGAAGTGAGCCCACCGCAGCTCTCGCTCAGACAGCATTGCAGTGCAGAAGTCAAATACGACAGCGTACGAGTTACTGCACGAAGTTCGTCAGTGAGCTTTGCTGCACCTCGGCTAAGTGTTGCAGATGGGTTCAGCATTGTGCGTCCCGTCGGTCCCTTTGTCGTTGATCCTTCCACACCAGTGTACGTTGTCGTTGCCTTTGACCCATCGGTAAGTCTTGGCGTGAGTGACACGCTTACGCTTGCAACGGCTGACCATTCGAGCGTATTCACTGTACCTCTTGTGGGCTCGGCCTACCTAGCAGAGTGGACCGTTGATCCACGTGATCTTGATCTTGGCATCGTGCATGGTTGTGATACCATAGTGTCCACGCAAGTCGTTGTGCAGAATCTTGCTGCAAACCCACTCGTGGTTGACAGGATTGCCATCAGTGGTGCTTGGCTGAGTATACCAGCGGCCGGCAATCTCCCGTTGGTTGTTGATGGCATGTCAGCCGATACGTTGATGGTTGAGTGCAACCCAGCACAAGTGCCTGCTGGTGTTGCAACAGCAACCATTGAGTTTAACGACCACAACTGCAACACCACAAAGGTGGTCACACTAACGGTTCAACGTGTGGAGGACATGCTGGTCCTTGCCCCTAACCCTGTTGACGCTGGCGTGGTAGATACAGGGCTAACGGTTCAGCGGACAGCTTACGTCTACAATCCAACCAACACTCCACTTGCCATTGCCTCACTTAGCGTTGCAACGGGTCAGTCAGAGTGGGTGATGATGGACAACGTCGACGGTACCGTTGTACAGCCGATGGATACCGTCTTTGTCCAGCTCTCGTTCACGCCACACACGGATGCTACGCACGTAACGCAGCTCACACTCGTGCAAGGAGAGCCATGCAAGAGTAGCATGACAATAGAGCTACGAGGTCGGGGTCGGATTCCCGGAGTACCACCACAGTACGTCTGTATGATCGAAGCACCAGAGCAGCGCGTGGTACATGGCGATCGAGTTCAAGTGCCCATCACGTGGGTTGGAGATGTATCCGCAGCACGCATTGATTCCGTTGCTTTTACGGTGGACTTCTATCATCTGCTATTCCATGTGGATGCAGTGATTCCAGCAACCATGCCAGACGTCGAGACCGCGTACACGCATGCAAACGGCACCCTGACAGTTATGATGAGGGCCGACAGTATGGGGCTGGGTAGACCGGGGACGCTAATCACGCTTGGCGGTATTGCCTCGCTAGCGATACCGGACAGCACATTGTTTACGTTTAGGGACATTCGCGTCTGGTCGGCCGATACCGTTACTGTACTCGACAACCCAGGCCTGCTAATCGTTGATGCATGCGGTCCACGGAACATCGTCTCCCTCACATCGCCAACATCATTGCAGGTGCTTCCACCGCTACCAGCAAGTGATCGGATCATGCTATCCCTTGACGTTGCAAACCGCACGAATGTTAGCGTCGAGCTATTCAGCATTGAGGGCGACAAGGTCTATGCAATGAACGAGCAGGAAGCACAGCGAGGAAAACTCGCAATTGCCGTACCTGTACACAATCTTGCTTCAGGCACCTACTTGGTATTGGTGCGGACCACCAATGGCGGTCTGTTTAGTGCTCCGATTCAGGTGGTGCACTAGCGATAGCAAAGAGTTTGCGCACTGCCTGATCAGCAGCCTCACGTAAAGCAGTCTTGGAGTCGGTTGTGAACTCCTGCGATGCACTGTGAAGGACCTGATACGTTCCATCAGGGTTCAGCGCGGCAAAGGACAGGGTGAGCATGGCTGTAGATCTGGAGAAGAAGAGCGTGCCTGTAATCATGGTACTCACGTCGAATCCACGGAGAACACGCATCTCCAATTGTGATGTACCTCTGTCGTTCTCTGCTAGCTGAAATCCCGCAAGAGCAAACATCGAGTCGCGCGTTTCGATGTCGACCGTTACCAACGTATCCACGTGCTGCATAGTACCAACGATGGTCTGCACGAGATCGTACGACGTAATCGTTCGCTCCTTAAACAACTGCCACAAACCAGCTGGCTCGGTCGACGTGAACTCAATACCGCTAACTGCCACAAGCCGTGCAGGAAGCACCCGGAGGTCACGATGCAAGGTGTCGAATCGTGGAGCAGGATCCAGAACGAATGTCAAGGCTCGTTGGGCTGACGACAGAATTGCGGGATCGGCAACCATACCAGCATCGTTTGCATAGGTTACGGCAGCATAGCCAACGCCTGTACGTGGTGGCATTGAAGAGTCTGCAGTTGCAAGTGTCACCTCAGTGCGTACCAGTCGGAAAAACCGATCACACCGTGTAAACAACACCTGATTGCAGTGAGCCAGCTCAGCCGCCTTTGATAATGTAAGCGTACTGTCGTTGCGATACTCGCTGAGGATAGAGTCTTGCTCAGCTCGACCGATCATCTTCACCTTGGCAAGATCAGATGCCAGGTATAGCGCTGCTTCTACCTTGTTTGGGGTAACCAAGGTATCGGTCTCTACGCAATCCAGACTCCCGACCAGAAAGCACGGTGCTTCATGTGCAAGAGTAGTGGACGACGCTGTGCAAGCAAGCAATAGGACAAGCAGCAGTGACAAGGGGAATCCTGAGAACGTGTAAAAATCAACTGTTTCAAAGCAAGGCACACACAACAATACCTCAATTTCTTGATTGCCGTGAATCAGCACTGCACATGTCTTGAATGTTAAGAATCGGTAACACGCTGATGTTACGTATTCATAACTCGGAAGGCGAAATGACGAAAAATAGTTTCGTGCATGATCACAGCGAAACAGAAAACACGGTGCTGGATGTCAGATGTGAAGGCACCGAAAAACAACGCAGTACGAGTGTGGCTATGCTTGCTCGTAGTGCTGACGATGGTAGGGGGCATTCAGTTGAATGCACAACATGCCGACTCCACATCAACCGTGATATGTTCGGTAACGAACGCCGAGACTTCCGACGCTATCAGCGGTGCATCGGTGGGAGTGCTCGGCACACGCAAAGGAGGGTATGCCGACAAGGATGGTCGGGCTAGGATCGGCAAGCTCAAGCCAGGACGATACACGCTAAAGGTATCAAGCATTGGATTCGATGTTGATAGTTCGACGACCGTTATCTGTGAGGCAGGATCTACCGTCAGAGTCGCAGTCGCCCTCATACCGTCCAACAAGAACCTCGATGAGGTGGTAGTGGTCGCAGACAACGTCAACGACAATGCTGCAGCTCAGCTGGCAGAACGCAAGAATGCATCTGGCATATCGGATGGACTAACGAGTCAGCACATTTCTCGGCAGACCGACTCAGACGCCGGTCAAGCCGTCAGCAGAGTAACGGCAGTAACGCTTGTAAACGACAAGCATGTGTACATCCGCGGTCTGAGCGATCGGTATAACAACACCACGTTGAACGGTGCACCGATGTCGAGTTCATCTTCAGACCGACGGTCGTTCTCTTATGACGTTCTCCCAAGCTACATGCTACAGAACATCACGGTTGTAAAGTCGTTCACTCCCGACTTGCCTGGTGACTTCGTGGGTGGTATGGTTCAGCTAAACACTGTTGACTTTCCATCAGGGTTCAAGGTAAACGTAGGGGGCTCGGCAGCGTATAACGACCAGATTACGTTTACGCGTAACGCCTTCTTGTCGACTCCTGCGGGTCCGATGGACTGGCTTGGCATGGGCGGCTCCTGGCGCAGCTCGCCTGCGATGCCCTCCGTAGAAGAGTTCGCTTCACTCCGCTCACGAGCCCACGCAGGCGATGAAGCTGCGATTGCTGCACACAATGCACTTGGTAGGGGCTTCAACAACACGTTGCTTGCACCTGAACGGTACGCAGCACCAGCCAACACGAGTCTGAACATTGGTTTGATGAACATCTACCCGTTAGGGGGCGAATCCAATCTTGGTGTAACGGCGGCCTTGAAGCATGGCGTTAAGTATGATGCGAACACCATGATACGTCGCGGTGTTCAGTCAGATGGACAAAGTCTGCTGTATGATTACACTGGAACAGTCACTACAAGGCATACCGCCCTGAGTGCCTTTGCCAATGTTGTTTTGGCGGTGGACGAGCAGAACAAGCTCAGTCTGAAGAATACGTACTCAAGCACGAGTGCCGACGAGGCAGTGTACCAATTCGGTCACGACGTAACAAAGAGTCAGCTTCGCAAAAACCTCTCGTTTGAGTACAACCAGAACAGTCTGCTTGCACTCGTACTCTCGGGTGATCACGACGATCTCGCGTCAACCAACGCCAGTCTTGACTGGACGCTCAGCTACTCGCTGGCACAGAACAGTCAACCCGACTTCAGACGTCTGCGCTTTAGCAAGAGCGAGTTTGCCGATGCCAATGCACCACTGGAAGTCGAGATTCCTAACTCTGGTTTCACAACACAAGGACTAGGGTCAGCAGCAGGCAGATTCTTCTCCGATCTGTCGGAACACTTCTGGGTAGGCAAGTTCAATCTTCGGTTGCCAGATGATCTGAAGAACGTCAAGGTAGGTGCACTCATTTCGGACAAACGACGACAGTTCTCTTCACGCTCGTTTACCTACGTTCAGTCAGCAAACTCAACGATCGACTATCACCTGCTGACCTATAGCCCCCTTCCCCATGAGGTTCCTGACGTAACGCAGTTGTTTGCTGACTCGAACTTTCGCTCCGATGGTCTGGGATTAAGCGAAGACAGCAGGCTGCGTGATTCATACAGCGCCAGCGAGTCGCTGTACTCTGCCTATGGCATGGCCGATCTTCCGTTTACCTTGTTTGGCATTGCAAGTAGGGTAGTTGGTGGTGCTCGCATTGAGCATAGTGTGAACACGCTTGCTTCGTACAACGACTCGGATGTTCCTGTGGACGTGAACCTGAGTATTACCGACGTGCTCCCTTCCATCAACGTAGTGCTGACGCCATGGGAGAATGTGAACGTTCGCCTTGGTGCAACGCGCACACTGTCACGTCCGGCCTTCCGCGAATTCGCCCCCTTCACCTTCTTCGACTTTCAAACACAGGGGTCGGTACGCGGCAATCCAGAGATCACCCGCACCATCGTGCAGAACTTCGATAGTCGACTTGAGTGGTTTATTGGTGCGGACGAGGTGGTCTCGGCATCGGCATTTTACAAGAAGCTGGACCATGCCCTTGAAAGCACAATTGAGCCAGCATCTTCTGAGCTCATCAGATCATACCGCAACTCCAGCGTGCCAGCCACCATCTACGGCGTGGAATTCGAGGTTCAGAAGAACCTTGGATTCGTAGCAGGATTCCTTAAGCATTTCTCAATCAACGCCAATGCAGCATTCATGCACTCTTCTGTAAAGGTGATGCAAGGCGTGCTTGAGGATACTCGAGCAATGTGGGGACAAAGTCCGTACACACTCAACGGTGCACTAACCTATTCGAACCTCGAAACTGAAGCAGCAATAACGCTTTCGTACAACAGGTCAGGCAGACGCATCATTCAAGTGGCACCGATCGGCGTATACGAGGTTGGTCAAGCGTTTCTTGAAGACGGACCGCATGTATACGAGAATCCTCGCGACATGGTCGACCTAAGCATCATGCAGCAATTCGGTGACTGGAAGGTCAAGCTCGCTTTGCGCGACCTTCTTAACCAACAGCTCACGTGGGAGCAGCTAGGGACTACCGTAGCAGTAAATCAGTATGGCAGAGAAATCAGTCTACAATTTTCATACACCTTTACTTCGGATGACGATGAACGCGACAATTAGACGACGCACATTCGTAGCTCTAATACTTGGAACCTTGATCATGCCAATACAAGTATGGTGTGGTCAACCACAGATCCTCTACCCCGCTGGAGGCGAAGTCTTCCACCCCGGCAGCACGCAGAAGATTGAGTGGGATACTACCGTTACGTCAACCAGCAAGCGCTGGCACTTCATGTATGCTACAAGTAAGGAGGGTCCATGGGAAAGCCTGGAAGCCCTCACGAACGTGAAGGATTCGGGCAAGACCAGAGGCACCTGTAACTGGCGGGTTCCTTACTCTTCGACAACTACGGGCTACATCCGCATGGTGGACGTGGCAGATGAATCAACGTTTGCCGTTTCGAAGAATGCCTTTGCCATCTCGAAGTCGACGCTTGTCTACGTCGACTCTACACTACGCGGCGAGATCAACGACAACATCACACTGAGCTCCGAAAAGGTTTATGGCTTGGACGGATTCGTTTACGTAAACGGGACACTCACGATTCAACCAGGAACGATCATCGTCGGTGACACCGTAGGACAGAACTCCGTGCTATGTGTGAATAGGGGAGGCAAGCTCATCGCCGATGGAACGCCGTCACGCCCAATCGTCTTCACCTCACGAGCCATACCAGGTCAGCGCGCTTCTGGCGACTGGGGCGGCATCGTCCTCTGCGGTCGTGCACCCATCAATCAACCTGGCGGTCAAACACAGGTAGAAGGTGGCATTGCCGACATCAACCCAGGGAAGGGATGGTATGGTGGTGATGATGTGAATGATAACAGTGGCATCCTTCGGTATGTGCGTATCGAGTTTGCCGGGATCGCAGTGCTACCCGACAATGAGCTAAACGGACTCACCCTTGGCGGTGTCGGCAAGGGTACAACGTTGGAGTACATTCAAGTGAGCTATGCAAACGACGATGCCTTTGAATGGTTTGGCGGTACGGTAGATGCCAAACATCTAGTTGCATACGGCACCCGTGATGACGACTTTGATTGTGACAATGGATGGAATGGCAGAGTGCAATGGGGCATTGTCAAGCGCTTTCAAAACATAGCCGATCAAAGCACATCCGAAGCACTAGAAATCGACAACGACTCCAAATCATCATACAACTCTCCACGCACAGCGCCAGTGTTCTCGAATCTTACCATCATCGGTCCGATGCAGGACACATCGTGGACGCCAGGTAATGGTCCAACCAACTACAACTCTCGTTTCGGTGCTGCAATCCAGATTCGCAGAGCAGCACTCGCTTCGATATACAACAGCGTTATCATCGGCTTTCCACGAGGCATCGAGATTGCTCAGGTACCCACGATGATCGCTGCAAGCCAGGACTCATTGGCTGTACGAGCCAACAGTTGGTACGGGTGGAAAAACTCATGGATGAACGTGGCAGGGGGCACGCCACCAAGCGGCTTCGATCCGTCGTGGATCGCACAAGAGCGCTATGCCAATACAGGCGATGGCTCTAATCCGAACAATGCCTCACTCGTTAATCCATGGTCAACAAACTCAACATTCAACCCAGCACCCACGTCAGCAGCACCATACCTCACCACAGCACTGTGGGATGCAGGATTGCCTGGACACTTTACTGACGAGTTCTTCACCAAGGTTGACTACCGTGGTGCATTGTCGGATGACGAGCAAGAGCGTTGGGATACAGGCTGGACCAACTACGATCCAGTGAACAGCAACTATGTGCCTGTAAGTGTTGCAGGGTACCAGGCAGCTACCTCTCAGCTCCACCTTTCACCCAACCCATGTTCGGACTTTGCTACTCTCGTAGTTCCGTCATGCGTTGGCTCCTGCAAGGTCGAAGTCCGCGACCTTCTAGGAAACGTTCTGCTTCAGCATGCCGCCAGTGGCGAAGAACACCATCAACGAACAGTGCACCTGCGGACAGGCATGCTGCCAAGTGGTGAGTACCTGATGGTTGTCACCGACCGACAGTCTGTTCGCACACAACTCTTCAACGTTGTGAAGTAGACCATTGGTTCACATCAACATGTAGCAGAACAAACCCTGAGCGTCCAACCCGCTCGGTGAGTACTACCGCAAGAAGAAGATCAGTAGCGTTACTACGATCTGCATGGCCAGTACCCACCGAGCGAGCGTTGGACGCTGACGTTTAAACCAGTGCCACCCATACATGGCCACTAACAGTGGAATGGTGAGTGCAATCCACATTGTCGCAACCGTAAGGTAATTGCCCTGGCTCCAGCCAAAGTTTTCTAAAATGTCAGGCGTATAGGCACCATACACCACCTGAAGGTGACTCAAGTACAAGAACAGCGACTCCATGCCAACGATCTGCAGAAACGTTCCTGTACGCGACTGTTTGAGCCAATCTTCGATCAGAAACAGTCCACCGAACCCAACCATGAGTCCGCATATCCTAAACCCATGCACACCTGGCGACGTATACCACCACACATCGTGCCATGGACTCGGTATGTCGAGCGACTTAATCCAGAAAATCACGACAGGTAGCGTGACGCCAAGGCCAACAAGCCATCGTGAAAGCTTGAGCTTATTGTCAACCCTGAAGAACAGATTGCTAAAGAACATGCCAGCAAACAAGTAACCCGACCATGGAACAATTGGAAATGTGGAAGGGGGCTTGTTAGAGAAGGCATAGGCAAGCCAGTACGGCAAGTCGGAAGCATTGACCCACTGTTGAACGAAGACCGTTGTAGTGAACACCAGTCCAGCAAGTATGCCACATGCAACAGAGGTCCAGTGTACGCTTCTCAACACCAGGAACAAGCCTAATACGATGAGCGATGCATAGACAATCGTGTGCAGCACGTCGAACTGAAGCCAAGAACGGACAGCATCCGTCGGTAGCAGACTAAACTTAGAGAAGGCAAAGACCGGTACATGGAACATGTAAGCCCAGAACAGCACGTAAGACAGTCGGCGCAAGTAGTCCCAGAGGGCCGGCTGTAGTTGCAGATATGCCGAGCCCTTCCGCGTGAGGGCGATGTACAGTCCGCAGCCAGCGCAAAAAATGAATGCCGGTGCAACAAAACCATTTGAAATGTTCAGGAGGTTATACCACCAACCATGCTTGAGTTCATCGGCAAGGACGACGTTGGTGATGTGAACCTGGATCATCCAGATCACGGCAAAGGCACGGAGTACGTCCAGGAAGACGTACCGCTCGGATTTGGCAGCAGTCATCGCTCTCTCTTCCCTCCAAAGAATCGGCGAAAGAAACCAAGAACAACGCTGGACAGCAAGATTGCCCCAACGATTACGGCCAAAAACACAATGACGTAGCGTTGCATCATGCGATAATGTGCAAAAAGAACACATTGTGGTGTGAACTATGCAACTATTTTTATCGAACCATGAGCGACCACACCTTAGCATCGTCAGATGTGATTGCTGCCATCGACGTTGGCACCAACTCCTTTCACATGGTCATCGCAACCGTTAGTGCCAGGGGTGTGCTAAAGGTCATCGCACGAAATAAGGAGATGGTTCGGCTCGGATCAGCTGCTGCCGATATGAAGATGCTCCAGCCAGATGCCATGCAGCGCGGCGTGCTAACCATGAAGCGGTTTGTCGAAGAAGCACGTCACCACAACGCACACATCCTGGCTGTGGCAACCAGTGCCGTAAGAGAAGCACTTAATCGCGACGAGTTTGTGCACCAGGTTCTCGAAGCCACTGGCGTCGAGATCGAGGTAGTTAGCGGTACCGAGGAAGGCCGCCTTATCTATCTCGGGGCCAGCCATGCCTTGCCAATCTCCAACGTCCACACACTCGTGATGGACATCGGTGGGGGAAGCACTGAAACCATCCTTGGCTATAAGGGCGAGGTGGACTATGTACACAGTGCCAAACTGGGTCACATCCGGATGACGACGCGCTTCTTCCCCGATGGCAGGGCTACACAGGAGGCTGTGGATGAGTGTCGGGAGGTTATTCGCGGTGTGTGGACCCCTGCCTTCCAAGCCATTAACGCTCTAGGATTTGAGCGCGTAGTGGGCTGTAGCGGAACCATCATGGCTTTGGTGAATATGACGCTGACGCGGAGGAAGCGACGTACACCAGAAGGTCTCAATGCCGTCCGCCTATCAAGCGAACACCTCCTCGAGACCATTCAGCACGTTGTCGACGTCAAGATCAACGGCGGCGGCAAGTTGGAAGGGCTCGACCCCAAGCGCAATGACGTGATACTTGCTGGCGCACTCATACTCGAACAAGCCATTCATGGCTTGAAGATTGGGGAGATCACCACATCGGCTTATGCACTTCGAGAAGGCATCGTCTTCGACACGGTGCAGAAAACCCGCGACATTGAGGAGTACCATCACCTTTCGCACCTGCGATTTCACAGCGTGGATCATTTGTGTGAGCAGTTCAAGGTGAACAAAGCTCACGCAGAGCACGTACGCGACCTGTCACTGATGATGTTCGATGAGCTCGCTGTCGTTCACGGCTATTCGTACGTGGAGAGGGAGTTGCTTGAAGCTGCTGCCTTGCTCCATGACGTCGGCTATCACATCTCAGCCGATCAGCATCATAAGCATGCAGAGTACATCATTCGCAACAGTCAGATGCCTGGCTTCACCAATAGTGAAACAGCGCTCATTGGATGCATCGCACGCTATCACCGGAAGAGTCATCCAAAGAAGAAGCACCCTACCTACTCCACATTGTCGCAAGAAGACCAGAAGATGGTGAGTACCATGGCGTCGATGCTGCGCATAGCAGAGGGACTCGACAGACGCCAGCAACAGAATGTGAAATCCATTCGCATCGCCACCACCCCACAGACTATCAACATTGTTGCCATAGCCCCCTCCCAAACACCCGACATCGAACTGTGGGGGGCAGAGCGCAGGAAGGCCTTGATGGAGGAGGTCTTCCAGCGTGAAGTAGTCCTTGGTAGTACCGGTTAGAAGACCAAAGTGATGGCTTGGAGTATGATGCCGACACTACAAAAGCCATTAGATTCGTCAAGTAAGACCGCGGCACGCCCACACTGTGATTCAACCTCGGATGTGCCAGTATCATCATAACCATCGGTATTACGTATGAATCGTACTCTGTTGACGGCCATTTCGCTTATCGGCGTTGGCGTTGTTTTTGGTGTTGTACTCATGACAACACTTGGCGAGAATGCCCTTGAAAAAGTTTTTGCAGCCGAACCAACCCTAGGTGCACAGCAGGCACCTGTATCCGTTCCACCGGCAGTGCGAGCGTTGAACGATCAGTTTGTATCAGTTGCCGACGCCGTGACAAAGTCGGTGGTGTTCATTGATGTCAAGACAGAGTCGAAGCAACCATCGATGAACATTCCACAAGAGTTCTTCAGGTTCTTTGGACCAGATGGCGAGCAGGACCTTACTCCACCAGAAGGTGAGGCCGCAGGATCAGGCGTCATCATATCCACTGACGGTTACATCGTCACCAACAACCACGTCGTGGAGCATGCCAAGGACGGTGGAATTACAGTAACGACCATCGACCAGAAGGAGTACAAGGCAAAGCTCGTTGGACGTGATCCACTCACGGACCTTGCTGTGATCAAGATCGAGGGCAGCTTTACTCCTGCACATTTTGCCCAACGATCAATGATTCACGTCGGCGAATGGGTTATCGCCGTTGGCAGTCCACTTGGCCTCAAGAGCACCGTCACCAGTGGCATTATCTCAGCGATGGGAAGGGGCATTGGCATCGTAGGTACTAACGAACGTTCGTACGAACGTAATCGTTACGCAGTAGAGAACTTCATTCAAACGGACGCAGCAATCAACCCTGGCAACAGTGGTGGTGGACTCTTCAACCTTGAGGGTTCGCTCGTTGGTATTAACACGGCCATCGCATCGCGCTCTGGTGTGAATGCCGGTTATGGATTTGCCATCCCTATCGACATGGTTCGCAGTGTTGCAGAAGATTTGATTGACGACGGTAAGATTGAACGCGGATATATCGGTGTTGAGATTTCGTCGGTTGATGAAACCACTGCAAAGGCCGTAGGACTTGACCGCGTTTCTGGTGTGCAGGTAAACCGTGTTGTCAAAGGCGGGGCTGCAGCTTCTGCAGGCGTAGAAGTTGGCGACGTGGTGTTGGAGGTAGACGGACAAGAAGTACGCACCTCGAACGACTTGCAGAATCAGATAGTCCTTCGCAGAGCTGGCGATAAGGTTAAGCTTACACTGTGGCGCAATGGCAAGCAGATTACCAAGACCGTTACGCTACGTTCACTTGATGGCGAGGGTTCCTTTGCCGAAGCCAAGTCTGGCGATTCACAACCAGCCTCGTCGGACGAACCAGAAAAGTTCAAAGGACTTGGCTTTACCGTCTCGCAGCTCACATCAGCTCAACGCAAGGAGTTCGATACCGATAACGGTGTGATCGTCACCGACGTTCAGCGGACTGGTCCAACATCACGGAGAGGACTCAAGCCCAACACGGTAATTATCAAAGCAGATGGTAAGGCAGTAAATTCGCCCGCAGAGCTGCGCAGAATCCTTTCAAGCAAACGAGTAGGTGACGGAGTCTTGTTTGTAGTCAAGGACAAGGACGGCTCTAAAACTGCCGTTACTGTAGAAGTCCCCGAAGAGAATAGCTAATGCACAACACAATCAGGATCCTCTGGATCACTGTCATCTGTCTCGGCCTCACAACAAGCAGTACTGTACACGCACAGTCGCTCTTTGTGGGGCCGACGGCTTGGTACCTGATCTCGACCAATGCGCCTGGTTCAAGCAACGGGGCTGGTCAGCCAACTCGATACATGGTCGGCGCAGCAGCAACGATCCCCTTCAACAAGAAGACGGAGCTACGCACCACGGTTGGCTACCGCTCTGAGTCCGGCTCGTTCACGACTCCGCTCAACCAACTACCCACTACGGACCAACGAGTTCATCCACCCGTCTCCCTGATCCAGGTGGTAGACAATCCTAATGCTACGCCACAGCTCCCTAGCACGCTTACAGCATCATCGCTCGAGCTCACAGCGAGTCTTTGCTTTCCAGTGATGCCCCTCGATTCCAGTGGAGCAGCACTTGGATTTTCGTTAGGGGGCTTGGTAGACTATATGATGAGTGCCCAGCAGGATGATGACTATAGCGCCATCGACAAACACCAAGGTCCTGCACATGTCATCGCCGACTACGAATCTCAGCTTGGCTTCGGTGCCCTGCTCGGTCTGTACATCGCCCTACCTGTTGGCACAAACCGACTGAACTTCGATCTTCAGTACGTGTTCCGCAATCCCACGACGATTACCTCCACCACTACACCACCAGTGGAACAGTCATCCGGCTGGCTTATCGGCAAGGGCCTGCGCGTAGGCCTGAGCTTCGGCTTCGGACTGTAGCGGGGATGACGTAAGAGGCAGTCTTCCCTGCGCAAGCAGGGATCCAGAACGCTATTCGCTGGGCCCCCGCTTCCGCGGGGATGACGACACTTTCGCGGGGAACGACGTAAGAGGCTGTCTTCCCTGCGTAAGCAGGTCCCGGTTTTCACCGGGATGACGAAAAGGAGCTGGGCCCCCGCTTTCGCGGGGGTGACGACACTTTCGCGGGGATGACAACACTTTCGCGGGGATGACGGGGGAGGAACACGCCACAGTTAACATAGTAGGCAGCAGCGACAAAGAAGACGTAATGCCGCCTGTGCAATAGCATTGATTGCAACCATTGATAGCGGTGTGCGTAATAGGGGTCTCTCAAGAACATTCACGTGAATACATTCACCTTGGGAGTAACTATTTTGCAGCGCTACTAGGCTGCTTCGGATTAATTCTTTTCACATGTGACTGCGATAGCGCAGCACGATTCACAACATTCTGGAGGGTTTATGTTTAAAGGTATTTGTGCAACCGCACTAGGAGCAATGTTGCTCACGAGCACCGCCTTTGCCGGTGATGCATGGTTCGGTGTGTATGCAGGACCACGTTTTAATAGCGCAACGGGTGATGCCGTAACGCAGATGACCGATGCCGGAGGCAAGAAAGCATCGCATATGGGCATTGCCGGAGGCGTGCTTGCACAGCTACCGCTGAGTCCACAAGTGCACCTGCTGCTCGGTGCTGGCTATACACAGCGTGGACTGAAGCTTGAAGCACCTGAGTTGTTTGGTGATGTATCGGTACAGGCAGTTTCTAGCACCATGACCACTGTGGCAAACTATCTGGATCTTAACCTTGGTGTTGCATGGCACTTCCTCGGTTCGGAAGGTGTGCTCAATGCTGTAAGTCCATACGTTGGTGTAGACCTGCTTCCTGGCTTCTTCCTCAGCGGAACATCAACAGCAGAGTTTGGTGGAAGCGAAATGGAAACGAAGCTCACGTCCGATGATATTCAGAGCTTCCACTTTGCCGTTAGACCAAATGCTGGTGTAGACTTCCCAATTTCTGATGGCGTAAGAATTGGTGCTAACCTTGGTTATGAGTTGGGTCTAACGAATGCAAACAAGGACGAATCCAGCTCCAACACCACGGAGTCATCCATCAAGTGGAATGGCATTACAACAGCAATTCGACTTTCCTTCAAGCTGTAACTGACTGTATCTGGCAACGATGGCTCTAGATCTCTACGTTGCCACCAACTTCAAGCACGCGCTTGAAGGGGACGCCAAAATGCTTTACGGGTGTGCGTGAATTACGGTGGAGGAATACAAAGATTTGTTTCCTCCACCACGCCATCCCGCCGCGGTCTGTGACGGACACAGACTCATGACCTAGCACAAACGTTGCATCCGTAATGTCGATCGGGATGTCGAACTCCGGCAAATAGCTGATATCGGTAGCTAGGTCCAGCTTATCCATAAATCCGTACCGCAATACCACCTGATAGAAGTTCTTCGGCAGCGGCGATACTTCGTACCGCTTACTGCGATGAATACGTGCCTTCGTCGATACTTCAACGGTGAGTAGGATGATCGTTTCATGTCGGCAACGATTATACCGCACGTTGCTAATCAAGGCCGGTGGAGCAGTACCCTTGTAGCCGCTCATGTAGATCGCTGTGCCGGGGACGACCTGATAGGTGTCGCTATCCTCAATGATTTCATTCAGTGGTTGTGTTCGACGCTCAATGCTGGCACGCAGGAGATTCCGACCCTTCTTCCACGTGACCATTACGAAGATGATGCCAAAGGCCAACAGCAGTGGAACATAACCGCCATCAGGAATCTTTGTAGCATTGGCAAGGAAGAATGGTACGTCGACGATGATGAACATGAGCGTGACGGCAAGAGACAGTGCAACGCTCCACTTGACAATGTTGCGCATGGCATGCCATGCAATCAAGGTTGTCATGACCATGGTCGTACTCACGGCAATGCCATACATCGCAGCAAGTGAGCCGGAGTTTCTAAACTGCAATACCAGGTAGACGGTGCAGAAGAACAAGGCCCAATTCACAAAGGGAATGTAGATCTGTCCTCTCTCGTCATGCGACGTATGCAACACCTTCAGTCGAGGCAGAAATCCAAGCTGAATTGCCTGCCAGGTTAGTGAAAACGATCCAGCAATCACTGCCTGCGATGCAATGATCGTTGCCAAGGCACTAATGATAACGAGCGGGATTACTCCCCACGATGGGACCAAATGGAAGAATGGATTTGCCACCGTTGATGCAATGTGTCCCTCGCGCATCAACAAAGCCCCCTGACCAAAATAGTTCAAGAGGATGGCGGGGAAGACCAGGTAGAACCAGCCAATGCGGATGGGCTTGGCACCAAAGTGACCCATGTCGGCATAGACTGTCTCACCACCGGTAACAACGAGGAATACCGAACCAAGTACCAGGGCGCCGTGCAAACCGTGGTGCGAAAAGAACTCGATGGCATACATGGGATTGATGGCCATGAGTACGCTTGGCGTCTGCACAATCGAGATTAGTCCGATGGCTCCCATCACGGTAAACCACAGGATGATGATTGGACCAAAGATGTTGCCAACATGTCCGGTACCAAATCGCTGCATGGCAAATAACCCAAACAGGATGAGCACCGTAATCGCAACGATAGCAGTCTCGTTCAATCCAGGTAGGGCGACGTTAAGGCCCTCCATTGCTGACAACACAGAGATAGCTGGCGTGATTACTCCATCACCATAAAGTAACGATGCACCAAACAGACCAACGTATGAGACAACCAGGACTAGTGCCTTGTTCTTGACAAACGGCATAACCAATTCCATGAGTGCCATTTGACCGCCCTCTCCCTTGTTGTCAAACCGGGAGATCACACCAATGTACTTTACACTCACGACGATGGTGAGTGCCCAGAAGATCAGCGAGAGTACGCCATAGACTTCGCGAATGTTCGTGGCCAGACTATAGTGCGGCGAGAAACATTCCTTGAGGGCGTAGAGTGGACTTGTTCCGATGTCGCCAAACACCACACCAATGGCGCCAATCGTTAGTGGCAGCAGGCGTTTGGAGAGTGTACTGTGAGGGTCTGTTGTAGATGAGTCCATTATGCGAATGCAGCAATGCCCGTAATGTCCTGTCCCAAGATCAACGTATGCATTTCATGCGTCCCCTCGTAGGTCTTCACGCTTTCCAGGTTTGCTGCATGCCTCATGATAGGATACTCGTCCAAAATCCCATTGGCACCATGGAGCTCACGTGCAATGCGTGCAATGTTCAAGGCGATTTCGCAGTTGTTGCGCTTTGCAAGTGATACTTGTTGCGGACGCATCGTGCCTTGATCCTTGAGCTTGCCAAGCCGCCACACAAGCAGTTGTGCCTTGGTGATCTCGGACAGCATATACACGAGCTTGTCTTGAATCAGCTGGTAGCCAGCAATCGGCTTGTCGAAGGTGATGCGGCTCTTGGTGTATTCGAGTGACGACTCATAGCAGCCCATCGCTGCGCCAACAACGCCCCATGAAATGCCATACCGTGCCTGCGTCAGACATGAGAGGGGTCCGCGTAACCCTTGCACTCCTGGCAACAAGTTTGCCTCTGGCACCTCTACATCCTGGAATACCAATTCGCTCGTAACCGAAGCGCGCAGCGAATGTTTGCCCTTCATTTCAGGAGCGGTGAAGCCCTTCATACCTTTCTCGACGAGGAAGCCACGCACTACACCATCAAGCTTTGCCCAAACCACGGCAACGTCGGCCAACGTACCATTCGTAATCCACATCTTGGCACCATTGAGTACATAGCCACCATCCGACTTCTTGGCCGTGGTTACCATGCCGCCAGGATTTGAGCCGTAGTCAGGTTCCGTGAGACCAAAGCATCCAATGGCTTCACCCTTTGCCAGACGTGGCAACCAACGCTGTTTTTGCTCTTCGGACCCGAACGCATAGATCGGGTACATGACCAAGGAGCTCTGCACGGAGGCAAACGAACGAATGCCACTATCGCCCCGCTCCAGTTCTTGCATGGCCAGTCCATAACAAATGTTGTTCAGGCCAGCACAGCCATACTCCTGCGGCAGCGTGATCCCAAATAGCCCCAGTTCTCCAATCTTTTGAACCAGGTGCAAAGGGAACGTACCCTCGCGAGCATGCTTCTCGATAATTGGCAGCACCTCAGCTTGCACAAAATCATGCACCGTGGCGCGAACCAGTTTCTCCTCGTCGCTCAAAAGCTCGTCGATATTGTAGTAGTCTAGCATGGTTAGGGGGCTCTGTAAAGCGTAAAAATCGGGTCACGAAAATAGGGAAATAAGGTGGGGTGCGGTTTTCCGCACATTGAACTAGCTGGCATCCATCGCTGCCGAAATTGAGGTGACTTATGGACGGTTGGGTCTAGCAAAGGACGGAAGTTGTAATGGCTGCGTCACAAGCAATCAAAGGTGGGAGTGGACAATCAGGAAGACTCCGAATTGTTGAACTCCTTTTTGAAACCAATTGAGGAAATGCCTCTGAGAAGTTCTCAAACAAAAGGCAAATTCCACTTGACATTTACCTGGGGGGGTATATTTACGTAGGCAGATATCTGGTCTATAAACAATGTTGAAAACATAATAAGGAGACTGGAATGTTGAAAGTTGCACTACTGGCTGTGCTTGTCATAGCTGGAACGCTAACGACTGTACTGGCAAGACCTGGCTTTGTACCGGCTAATGCCTACTGGAGAATTGACCGCCACGACGCTACTCCCGCGAGTTCAAAAGGCCATTGGATGGAAATCGGTGTGTATCCAGGCGAGAATGGAGACTGGGGACAAGGAAAGTGCGTTGGTGGTGGTACAGAATGCCATCTGAATGATTTTTGTACCTGGTGGGAGATTCTGGTATCACCTCCGAGCCCGCCAGCTGGCTACACCCCTGTCGAGTTTGGCTCCGTTGGTTTTCCGATGGGCTATGATACTGTAAGTGGTGAATACTACTATTAATACGAAACAATCATCACGCACCAACCATTCACGGCGGAAGCGTGAGCTTCCCCGTGGATGGTCATGGTGTGTTCAAGTAGTGTTGTTCTCAGTTAGTTGTTTGATTACGCAGCAGCTAAAGGGGAGCGATCCAAGTAGTATTGACGCCAACGCTGGCGTCTACAACGAGTCGTACAGTCCATCCGGATTCAAGCCAGGAGATCGCCTGAATTTTCGTGTAGTGCTTCGACCTGCGTATAGTAATAGACATTGCACGGTGTTGATGCGAATGACTAGGGCAGGTTTTGCAGCAGACACGGTTCTGGTTATCCAACTCCCGCCCAGTAAAGGTAGCATACGTCGTTCATCGGTGAATATTCCAACAAGTGTAATTGATGTCTCCGTCAATTGTGTTCTAGACTGGGAATCGGATCCAGACTTACAGGCATACTGGTCTCCGGTTTCCCCTGACTCAGGTGGGAAGAATGAGTTATGGGTATGTAACAGGTTGTTACAGGTCGACGATGAGGACACCCTGAGGCAGTTTTTGCAGGGCAACCCTCTTGTTGCCGCAACGGCGTTGTTGCAACTGCTACTGATTGAATCGAAATCAAATGAAGTCTGTCCAGAATCAAAGGTGATTGAGCTCACTAACCTGAGTCGATCCATACTCCCGGATGAAGTAGCAGCACTCTTCCATTATACCGTGAGTCTTGCAGGAGAGCGACCTCAGTTTGATTCGTTGTTATCGATCCTCACTTCAACTACTGCTGGAAAAGCAGCACTGGAAAACTCACAGTTTACTTCGGCATTGTTTCAGATGCTAAGCGCTAGGCGGCTTAAAGAACATAAAATTGAAGTCTGCTTGTTCGTGGGAAAACTGATTGGCACCTATCCCAGTTGCACGTTCTCCAATTGGTTTGCTTACAAGTTCCGAGGCTTGATAACTGGGGCGGCTTTTGCGCAATCCCTTGAGCTGTTGATTAACAATCACGATCCATTCCAGGCAAAACTTTGCCTTGCGTCTTTTGTCGATGCGAATGCGGATCTGGGTACACTATCAGTGTTGAGTAAAGCTGCTGACTTCCTTGAAGGTGCTACGGATAGTCTAGTAGCCATGAGACGACGAAACCCGGGCCCATTGAACGATATAGAGCATTCGTCCTGGCAGCAACGTCAGATTACTGCCTTTTATGAAACACGTTTGTTAAACAAGACACGCGCGGACAATTCCTACTTGCACCCAGCAATGGTAATCATGCCGTCGTTCTCTAGATCCGACATACGTCTCTCCAGTTTGGCTAAGGTTATCGCTGGAAACATGGAGGAAGCTGGTGACAGCATAAACTCCAACCCATACCTCGCTCTAGTGTACAGGTACACCCCTCTCGATGCGAAGGTGCAACGTACACTTAACAGGCGCTTTCCTCCCTTCCCCTCAACAGAGGTGCTCGACTCGCTTGTTGGAATACTAGACGCCATGGGCTTGTTGTCAACAAGTCACGACCAAGAGATACCACCTTCGATATTGAATCAACGTCCTCAAAAGGACCTTCCATCAGTTATAGTCTTTGTTTCCAGCACATGCAGTGCCTGTGGAACAGAATTGGCTGCCCTCAAGGAGCTTGCACAAAACGGGTACGAGCACAATATCCTTATTGTACTTGTGGGTCAGTGGCATGGCAAGCAGAAGGAGAAATATCAGCGTGATCAGGAAGTCGTTTGCGTGGCGGATCCGCCAGCAGAGTTCGTGGACAATCTTAGAATCACAGCGGTACCAACTACACTCGTCCTAAATCCGCGCGGTTCGATTCTCATGCGATTCGATGGCATGCCACCCCGCGAACAACTCAAACAAGCTATAGAGGCATCAGGTAATCGCTAGGTGGACAGAGACCGTCACACTGCATTGAGAAAACGCCCGTAAGATCCAATCCTTTTAGGTTCTTGTTGATAACTCCTTTCAAATCCCTATATTTGTGACTGCAAAAGAGGATGGGCTGAACTAGCCCATTTTTTGTTGGAACGGACTGGAGCTCGATTGAACGATACCCCCCTAGTGCCGCAGCATGTTAGCAAGGCAATAGAAGCCGCCTGTGAAGGGGCTGGGGTTTCGCTAATTGAACTCGGGGTTCGGGGTCAGCACCGGCAGTTACGCCTGGAGATATCAATTGATTCTCCTGACGGCATTACGCATGAGCACTGCCGTGCTGTGAGCAGGTCGATAGACGACCAGCTACAAGAAGACGAGTTCTACACGCGCTTGAAGTCGGTAGACGTTTCTTCTCCCGGAGCCGAGACTCCGGTGCGTTTCCTCTGGCAATTGACAAAACATGTTGGCCGCACAGTACGCATTGTGTGCATCGATGGGTCTACCATTCAAGGTACGCTGATCAGTGCCGATGATACTGGTGTGGAAGTTCAACCGAAAAACAAGGAACGCAAGAAAGCTCCAGAACCAGTGCAAACGATCATGGCCTCCCAGATCAAGGAAGCACGTACGGTTATCGAGCTGTAATCAACGGCACGGCTGACAAGCCCCACTACCGTTACTCTACCTAGCAATTGAACCATCAATCATCTCACACCCAATTCCCATGGCACGCACTAAAGCCAAACCAAAGGTCGACAATAAGAAGCTCATCATTGATGCATTCGCAGAGATGGCGCGCGAGAAAAGTATCGACCGCGACCTACTTCAGGGCATTGTAGAAGAAACCCTCAAGATGATGGTGCGAAAGAAGTATGGCGAGAATGCCAACTTTGATTGTATCGTAAACATGGATAAGGGCGATATCGAAATCTACCTTACCAAGGAAGTCGTAGAAGAAATCGAAGACCCGGAAACACAGATCTCCCAAGAACTCGTCCTCGAAGAAACAGGCGAAGAAATGGAGATAGGTGAAGAGTTTATCCAGGAAATCACGCTGGAGAATATTGCCGACTCGTTTGGCCGCAGACTGGTGGCTCAAGCCATCCAGAATCTGAACCAACGGATTCGCGACGTAGAGAAGGACAACATCTACGAAGAGTATGCAAAGCGCGTTGGCGAAGTCATCATCGGCGAAATCTATCAGGTGCGACCAAACAACATCCTTGTTATGCATAACAAGGTCGAAATGCGTTTGCCACGTGAAGAACAAATCCCGACGGAACGCCTCAAGAAGAACCAGCAGATCAAGGCCATCCTGAAAGAAGTGCGACGCAGCGGCGGCGCTACGGGTCTGCCCGACCTGATCCTGTCACGCAGCGACGATTCCTTCATGGCCCGTCTCTTCGAACAGGAAATTCCAGAGATCTACGACGGTATCATCGAGATTCGATCAATTGCTCGCGAACCTGGCGAACGTGCCAAGGTTGCCGTGACATCCTTCGACGAGCGCGTAGACCCAGTGGGTGCCTGCGTGGGTATGAAGGGTATTCGAATTCATGCAATCGTGCGTGAACTCAGCAATGAGAATATCGACATCATTGAGTACACCGACGATGTACGCCTGTTCATCGCCCGCGCACTCTCGCCTGCCAAGGTGAGAGACGTACAGGTCGACCCAGAGAATCGTCAGGCAACCGTAATCGTCCCCGACGACCAAGTATCACTAGCCATCGGCAGAAACGGCGTTAACGTTCGCCTTGCCTCGAAACTGGCTGGCTACTCGCTCTCCCTTGTCAAGGAGGGGGCCGAGGATATCGAGTTGATTGAGTTTAAGGACGAGATCGGCAAGGAATTGTATGATGGTTTGATCGCTGCCGGTATTGATACTGCACGTGAATTCCTCGAAGCCGATCCTCAGGTACTCCTGCAACTAGCCAGCCGCGAACGCATCATGCAACTCCGTACGGTAATGCATGAAGAATTTGAAGAACGTGAAGACCCCCGGTGGGTGCGGCAGCTGGATGAAACAGAAGCAGGTGAGAGTGCACAGGAAGCAACGGCAACCACGGCACAGAATGCTGCTGAACCATCTGCACCACGTAGCGAAGAAGATTTGTTTGCTGCGTATGCCGAAGACACTCCGTTGGTTGACGATAGCATGATGTCAGACGACGAAACCGAAGATCAAACTGCCGACGAAACTGGAGCTGACGAAGCTCAGCAAGAGGACTAATCAAAGGAGACTATGCCCACATCAGGCACCAAATTGTTCAAGATCGCGACCCAGATCAACATCAGTAAGGACGCCATCGTTGAGTATCTGATATCGAAAGGTTTCGATGTTCAGAACAAGCCAACAGCCGTGCTGTCCGAAGAGATGGTTGATCTAGTGATCGACAAGTTCGCGAAGGAACTCAAGGTCGCCGAGAAACAGCGCGCCAAGGTTCAACGTCAGCAAGCCACCCGTAAGTCCATCATGGAATCGGGTGCAACAACTTCGATCGACCATCCGGAACCTGTGCGCGATGTCCCTCAGCCCGTTGCCGAGGAAGTGCCACCTGTGGTCGAAGCTCCCGTTGTCGAGGTTAAGCCACAAGAACCAGAGCCGGTTTCCGAGCCATCGGTAGAACCTGTCACCACGCCTGAAGTCCAAGAGCCAATACAGGCCAAGGAGACTGCAGTCGAAGAGCCACCAGTGGTGAAGCAAGGTCCAGCGGTGGGACAGGTCATCAATCTTGATGCGATTGGCAAGCCCCCTGCCCCAGCCGTCACCCCAGAAATACCAGCTGCTGATGATGAATCAGCGAAGAAGTCCAAGGCGCCGTCCAGCAAGAGCAAGAAAGAGTCTGCCAAGGAAACCACTGTCGAGGTGGTCGAAGATACGGTCGAAGCGAAAGCCGACGAGCATATCGAGGCGGCAAGTAACGATACTCAAGACAAGGACAGTGATGACAAGGCCGAGGGTAAGGCCGACGAGCCAGCAGGAGATGCCGACGAGAAACGTAAGCGCAAGCGCAAGGGTGTTGTCGAAGTAGAACTCAAGGCTGGTGGTGCTCCCAAGCTTCGTGGACTTACCGTACTCGGTAAGATCGAAATTCAGAAGAAGGAAGAACGCAAGAAGCCAAGTCGCGATCGTGAGCAGAAACAACCCGGACGTGGAACCATTGGCGAAGCGGTCAGTGCACGCAAACCAAGATCAGGCAGCGCTCCAACAGGTACAACATCCGCACCACGCACTCCGAATAGAAACTTTGGTCCGAATGCTATGCCTGCTTCGCAGACAGGGGCAGGCGGACGTGGTGGAGCAAATCAGCGGACGGATGACCGCAAACGGCGTACAGCACGTGGTGGCAAGGAGCAGTTCAGCGAAGGTGATGTAAACAAGGCCATTCGTCAGACGCTCTCTGGCATTGACGATCGCAGGAGCGGTGCTGGCCGTTCAAAAATCAAGCTTAAGAAACGACAGGTCCGCGAAGAGAAGGAAGCCATTCGTCAAGAAGAGGCAGCGCGCGAAAAATCGATTCTCAAGCTCTCTGAGTTTGTAACAACAGGCGACCTTGCAAACATGATGCGCGTCTCTGCAGCAGAGATCATCATGAAGTGTATGGGGCTAGGTCTGATGGTGTCCATCAACCAACGTCTTGATAAGGAGACCATCGAGCTTATCGCAAGCGACTACAGCTTCGAAGTGCAGTTCCTGGGCTCCGAAGAAGAACTCGAGATGGTCGAAGAGGACGATGCACCAGAGACCCTTAAGCCGCGTTCGCCAATCGTGACCATCATGGGTCACGTTGACCACGGTAAGACATCACTCCTCGACTACATCCGCAACGCCAACGTTGTTGCTGGCGAAGCAGGCGGTATTACACAGCACATTGGCGCCTATCGCGTCGAGGTTCCAGGTGGCAAACACATCACCTTCCTCGACACACCAGGTCACGAGGCATTTACCGCCATGCGTGCACGTGGTGCTCAGGTAACCGACATCGTGGTGCTGGTTGTTGCCGCCGACGATTCGGTGATGCCGCAGACCCTGGAAGCCATTTCACACGCTCAAGCTGCCAACGTACCGATGGTCGTGGCGATTAACAAGGTCGACAAGCCCGATGCAAACCCCGATCGAATCAAGCAGCAGCTTGCCGATCATAACGTACTCGTCGAAGAGTGGGGTGGCAAGTATCAATGCGTTGAACTCTCTGCCAAGACTGGTAGCAATGTCGACACACTCCTGGAGAAGATTCTCCTCGAAGCAGATCTGTTGGACCTGAAGGCCAATCCCGATCGCACAGCTCGTGCTACCGTTATCGAAGGTCACGTTGACAAGGGGCGCGGTAACGTGGTGACCGTGATCGTGCAGAAGGGTACGCTGGACGTGGGCGACATCTTTGTGTGCGGACAGTTTGCAGGTCGTGTACGTGCTATGACAGACGAACGCGGCAACAAGGTAGACTTTGCTACGCCATCCATGCCAGTTCAGGTTACGGGCTTTGATGGCTTGCCAAATGCCGGCGATGTGCTCTACGAAATGGAAAGCGATGCCGAGGCAAGAGAAGTTGCTGGCAAGCGCCAACAGCTCCGCCGCGAACAGCAGTTCCGCGGTCAGCGCCACATGACGCTGGACGACATCTCCGCACAAATCCAGCAGGGTGGCGTCAAGGAACTCCGTCTTGTTGTGAAGACGGACGTGAGCGGTTCGTTGGAAGCTCTCACCGACTCCTTGCTCAAGCTCTCTACACCCGAAGTACAGATTCGTATCCTGTTCCGCTCTGTTGGTGCAATCTCCGAGAGCGACGTCATGCTTGCATCGGCATCTGGTGCCGTTATCGTTGGCTTCCAGGTTACCGCTCCCGCAGCCGTAAGAAAGCTTGCAGAGACGGAGAAAGTCGACGTTCGCCTCTACTCCATTATCTACGACTGTATCAACGAAGTGCAGCTTGCCCTAGAAGGTATGCTCACGCCAGACGTAAAGGAAGAGATAACGGCAACGGTAGAAGTTCGCGCACTGTTCAAGATCAGCAAGCTTGGAACGATTGCAGGATGTTACGTGCAATCGGGTAAGATCAATCGTAACGACAAGGTACGAGTGCTCCGTGATGGCTTCGAAATCTTCAAGGGCACACTTGCGTCGTTGCGACGTGTTAAGGACGACGTCCGCGAGGTTGATGCCGGCTATGAATGCGGTATCAACATTCAGGGCTTTAACGATTTGACGGAAGGCGACATCATTGAAGCCTACAAGACCATTGAAATCAAACGTAAACTGTCGTAACGGTGCAACTCCGTTAGACATTATCACCGTGTCAATTAGAATGCAACGGGTGGCTGCCGAGATTCAAAAAGCTCTGGCAAGCCCCCTTCAAAGAATCGCCGAAGAACTATCGGCAGGGTTTATCACCGTCACTGAGGTCAGAGTTAGTCCCGACCTTCAGCTTGCACGTGTGTACCTAAGTGTGTACGGTGGTAAGCAAAGTAGCGGCCAGGTGCTTGAACACATTGAACGTGACGAGGTTGGCAGACTCCGTCACCACGTAGCAAAATCGGTTCGTCTGCGCTACGTACCTCAGTTGAAATTTTATATCGATGATTCGCTTGACAGAGCTATGCGGATTAACGCAATTCTTGATAGCGTGCGCCCAAAAGATGATGACGTCGAACCCAGCAACTAGATGGCCCATGCTGAAGGGGGCTATGGTTTCTGATCCAACAGCCCTGGCTGAGTGGACGTACGCCGCATGTGAACATGGGGCCGTAGCACTCATCGACAAGGAAGAAGGGTGGACGAGTCATGATTGCGTTGCACGACTCCGCACGCTCCTCCACACTCGACGCATTGGTCATGCGGGAACGCTCGATCCTCTGGCTACTGGTTTGCTGATTGTTTGCGTTGGTAAGGCAACCAAGGATGTTGACGACTTCCAGGAAGAGCAGAAAACCTACGAGGTTGTTGCAAAGTTTGGAGCCGTTACCGCAACGGATGATCGTGGTGCAGATGAAGAACCATACTCTGGCGAACGTGTTGTAGACCTATCAAGCCTTGCCCCTTCACACATCGAAGAGGCCTTGCTGACATTTATGGGTGAACAAGTTCAAGTGCCACCAGCATACAGTGCCATCAAGCAAGGTGGACGTCGGCAGTACGAGTTGGCACGAGCAGGTAAGCCCATCATTCCAAAGCCACGCTGTGTGACGATTCACGAGCTGCAGGTCGAAGACATTACGATGCCGTTCATGCGCTTTACCATGGTTTGCTCCAAAGGCACATACGTGCGCTCGGTTGTTCGTGACCTTGGCCGGCTTCTCGGTACAGGCGCCTACGTATGGTCGCTCCGCCGCACGCAATCAGGACAGTACCAAGCATCGGATGCAGTAACGATGACGGCACTCAACTCCGCTTTTGCAAAGGTGGCAGCGTGATGACCGTACGACTGGAAACCGACGCACTCGTCCACGATCCACAGAGTGTTGTCACCGTGGGAACCTTCGACGGTGTGCATTGCGGTCATCAAGGCATCATCACACGCATGAAGGAGCAGGTGGTTGGTCAGGCAGGTCGGCTCGTCGTTGTCACCTTCGATCCGCACCCACAGATCGTACTACAGAAGCCCGACAAGAAGCCTGTTCGTCTGCTAACCACGTTAGATGAGCGACTTGCAGTGTTTGAGCGCATGGGCGTCGACCTGGCCGTGGTTATCCCATTCACCCGCGAGTTTGCTGCAACCTCTCCAGAGATGTTTGTTAGGCAAGTCCTGGTAAGGGGCATTGGAGCACGCACGGTATTCGTTGGACACGATCACATGTTTGGGAAGGACAGGACGGGGAATGAAGAGCTCCTTCGTGAGCTAGGGTCTGAATTGAACTTCTCCGTAGTCCCTGTTCCACCACTTGAGTATGATGGCGTAGTCGTTAGCAGTACCAAGATTCGCGAGTCTCTCTATGCTCACGATGTAGCTCACGCCAATCAGATGTTGGGATGGAAGTATCAGATTACCGGAGTGGTCGTGCGTGGAGATGGCCGAGGTAGAACCATCGGTGTTCCTACCGCAAACGTGATGCCTCTTCATCCATTCAAGCTGCTGCCTGGCAATGGAGTGTACGTTGTTACGGCAACGGTGAACCACATTGAGTATCCTGCTGTAGCAAACATTGGTACACGGCCAACCTTTACCACCGATCAGTCGGCAACACTAGAAGTCCACCTACTCGACTCAGACCTGGACCTCTACGATCAAGAACTAACGGTGACGTTCCAGCAATTCCTTCGGACCGAACAACGCTTCGATTCGAAGGAGTCGTTGGTAGCACAACTACACACCGACATTCAACAAGCACACACATTTTTTCAAACACATTTTTCAAGGACTGATTCATGATCACTAAGGAGCGCAAGGCGCAGATCGTGAAAGAATTTGGCGCTAGCCCAACGGACACTGGCAAGCCAGAAGTACAGATCGCATTGCTTACGGCACATATCGAAGACCTGTCCAAGCACTGTGAAATCAACAAGAAGGATCATCACAGCCGTCGTGGTCTGATCATGTTGGTTAGCAAGCGCAAGACTCTTCTTTCATATCTCGCAAGCCGCGACATTCAGCGCTATCGCAGTATCGTAGCCACGCTTGGCTTGCGTAAGTAATACGCCACGGGCAAACACACGAATTACAGGATTCACATGCATACGGTCAAACGGACCATTAACGGCAAAGAGTTGACGCTGGAAACCGGACGCTTCGCAAAGCTTGCGTCGGGTTCAGTCATGGTGCGCTATGCGGACACCATGGTACTCGTCACGGCCGTTGCTTCGCCAGAGGCGAAGCCAGATATTGATTTTCTTCCTCTCACCTGTGAGTATCGCGAGAAGCATGCGTCGAGTGGTAAGATCCCTGGCGGTTTCTTCCGCAGAGAAGGCAAGCCAACGAATAAAGAGATTCTCTCGTCACGCCTGATGGACAGGCCATGCCGACCGCTCTTCCCAAAGGGTTGGCGTAACGATACGCAGGTGATTGCCACCGTGTATTCGTTCGACCTGCAGAACGAACCAGATGTGCTTGCCATGATCGGTGCATCGGCAGCACTCACCATCAGCGATATCCCGTTCAAGGGTCCAATGGCAGGCGTCCGCGTCGGCCGCATTGATGGCGAGTACGTTGTTAATCCCACACATGAGCAACTCGCACAAAGCGATCTTGAGATTATGGTTGCAGGTACTGAGTCATCCATCGTGATGGTAGAGGGTGCCAGCAATGAAATCTCCGAAGAAGCCTTCGTTGGTGCTATGGAGTTCGCTCACACGTGGATCAAGGAACTCATCGGCATGCAGCGTGAGCTGGCAGCATTGGTGAATCCCGTAAAGCGTGAAGTACCGAATACAGAGCCCCCTTCCGACATCGTTGATGCAATCGAGAATGCCATCACGAAGAAGATTGCTGCTCAGATTCGCAATAGCTCGTCGAAGGAAGAACGCTCGGCATTCAGGACAGAAGTCAAGAAGCTGGCACAGGAAGCCGTTGCTGCAGTGGTCGAGGCAAACCCAGATGCGTATGCCAACGTGAACGTAGACAAGTTGATGGGTGGCATCGTCAAGAGCATCGAAGCACGCGAGATGCGCGAGATGATTCTTACCGAGGGCAAGCGTCTGGATGGACGTGGTACAACCGACATCCGACCAATCACCTGTGAACTTGGTGTCTTGCCACGTCCACATGGTTCTGCTCTCTTCACACGCGGCGAAACTCAATCGCTTACCACGATTACACTCGGCACGAAGACCGATCAACAGTTGATTGATGGTCTGCTGCCTACCTACGAACGTCGGTACATGCTGCACTACAACTTCCCTCCATTCTCAACGGGAGAAACGGGAAGGTTCGGGTTTACGAGCCGACGTGAGACGGGTCACGGCGACCTTGCCGAGCGCGCCCTCGAGCCCTTCATTCCGAGCGAAGAAGAATTCCCTTACACCATTCGTGTGGTCAGCGACATTCTCGAAAGCAACGGCTCTAGCTCCATGGCTACCGTTTGTGCAGGATCGCTAGCACTCTTCCATGCTGGTGTACCAATGAAGAAGGCCGTTGCAGGTATTGCCATGGGCCTCATCCTCGAAGATGCTCGCGTTGCAGTGCTGAGCGATATTCTTGGTGATGAAGACTTCCTTGGTGACATGGACTTCAAGGTCACGGGTACTGCCGAAGGTATTACGGCATGTCAGATGGACATCAAGATCGAAGGCCTGAGCGTTGACATCATGCGCACGGCCTTGGAGCAAGCACGTCTTGGACGTCTGCACATCCTTGGCATCATGAATGCAGCCATCGAACAACCAAATGCCGACCTCTCGCCATTCGCTCCAAAGCTCACCACCATTAGTGTGCCCGTCGAAATGATCGGCGCCGTGATTGGGCCAGGGGGCGAAACCATTCGTGGTATTGTGAAGGACACTGGCGCAGAGATCAACATCGATGATGATGGTACGGTCACCATTGCTGCCGTCAATCAAGAGAGCGCCGATGCAGCAATTGCTCGCATCCGCGATATCACACGTCCTATCGAAGAAGGCGCTATCTACACCGGCACGGTGAAGGAGATTCGCGAAGGCCTCGGCGCCTTCGTCGAGATTGCACCAAAGAAGCAAGGACTCCTCCATGTTTCACAGCTCGACCACCGTCGCGTAGAAACCGTCGCCGAAATCCTCAAGGTTGGTGATGTCCTCGATGTTAAGCTCATCGAAATCCAACCAGGTGGAAAGTTCCGTCTCTCCCGCAAGGCACTGATTCCCGTGCCGGAAGGCATGGAAGCACGCCTCGACGAACGGAGAGGTCCACGTGCCGAGGGTGAACGCGGTGGATACCGCGGCGGCGACCGTGATCGTGGAGATCGTGGACGCGGAGATCGCGACCGTGGTGGCTATCGTGGCGACAGGGATAGGGGACCGCGCCGTGATGATCGCCGTGATGACAGGCGCGATGACCGACGTGATGATCGTGGTGAACGCCGTGAGCGACGCAGCGAACGTCCACGTGAAGAACGTCCACGTGACGAGCAACCACGTGAAGAGCGTCCATCACAAGCACCACAGTCAGGTGACGACAGCTACTACGTCGGCTAGGCACAAGCATGATGCGCAGCCCGCTTAGTGCTTGCATTATTACGCACAACGAAGAGGACCGGATTGCACAATGCATCCGGTCCGTTTCTTTTTGTGACGAAATCCTCGTCATCGACTCCCACAGCACCGACGCCACACGTGACATTGCACGATCGCTTGGTGCCAGGGTTATCGAGCATGACTGGCTTGGGTATGGCAAACAAAAGCAGCTTGCCGTTACCAGCGCCACACACCAGTGGGTGCTCTGCCTTGATGCCGATGAGCATCTCTCAACCGATTTGCAGCAAGAGATTCAACAGGTGCAGGAAGGGGGCTTTGTAGGGAGTGTGGGCTATTCGATGCCGCGCCTCACGAAGTATGCTGGACGTTGGATACGTCACGGCAGTTGGTATCCGGATCGTGCAGTGCGTTTGTTCAATCGCGCACATGGTGGGTGGACTCATGCACTCGTACACGAGCACGTTCAACTGGATGCACCGGCTACACCGCTCCATGGAAACATCCTGCATGAGGGATACCGATCGCCAGAAGAGCATAAGAACAAGATCGAAGATTATACCGACTTAGCCTCTCAGGAAATGCATCAACGAGGTCGGCATGCAACTTCATTTCAAGCACCACTTCACGCACTTAGTGCCTTCATACGCTCGTATGTACTTCGTGCTGGCTTCCTTGACGGGTGGCGCGGCTGGCAGATAGCATGCTTAGGTGCATCGTACACCTACAAGAAGTACCGAAAACTCTCCAAGCTGTAACGGCACCGCAACCGCTTCAGACTCATGGTGCGTAAACCAAAGTCGTGCAAACAACACTGCCTGACTTGTACCCTGCAACGATGTAGATGCCAGCTTGTGGAATCGGGACCGTATATGCCAAGCCAACAGGCAACGAGGTAGCATTGATGATGTTGCCGTTGATGTCGACAACCTTGATCTGATCGACGGCAGTTTGCGTCGGCACAACCGATATCTCGACCTCTCGTGGACTTGTATGCGTAGCCACGCTGAATGTGCAGGACTGATTGCAATTGTTGGCATTGGCAACACTTGCTGCATAGGTGTTCCAGTCGGACTCGGCCAGGTGAGTTTTACTCAGCGCCATCGACATGTTGTCGTACCGCATGAACCTGCTGCCAGATGGACCAGCACTGTGCAGGTTGATGCGCATGAAGGCGTCGGTAGAGTCCACATACGAAGGAACCAAGTACTCTACACGAGCCACGACGGGTCGCCAAAGGTATAAGCACGGTGTCGCGGATCCAGAGCTTCGAAGACTAAACGTATCCAGCAAGGCAATGCGTGTGTTGCTGCCAGCAGCAACAAGCTCTACCGATCCGTAGATCTCATCCGTAGATACAAGCTTGGCGGGGTTGTAGGACTGAGTCGTACTGTCGTACCAATAGAACTCACGGAAAAAACTGAGTGTATCGCCCCCTACAACACGAAACGTACGTGTACGCGAAATGTCGGACAGCTGTGCATTGGAATAGTCCCACCGTGCGGAACCACTTACATCGTCGAAGTTGTAGTACTTCCCGTCGCACCAATTAAGAGCACACCAATTACGATTTAGTGCGAACTCCCCTATGTGTAGGTGAAACCGCGCTGAGTCCTCCTGAAAGTCAAACGAGTAGTACGGAACAAGCTCATTCGACAACACCATCAAGGTTGTGTCGACCGTACCATCACTAGCCATCGCATAGAACGTATCGATCTGCATCTGCACTTGTCGCAGCGAGTCGCATTGCGCGAAAGCAGAAGAAGCCATAAAGAACAGCGCAACGGCTACGATAACGATGTCAACAACATGACGCAGAAGACGCAGACCTAGATGTGCAGTTGCGGGGTTGAGTACTTGCAATTCACCACTGAGTTCCGACGGTGAATCCGTCCAGCCTAATGCAGCAACAATGGAGCTGCTCGTAGGTACGTGTTTCATAACACGCCTCGTAAGAATGGCACAAGGGTACGGCAAACATACCCCCCCCCCTCGGCTAATGCAAGAAGATAATCGAGACTAGTCATTGCTGGTCGGCGATTACTTGGACGCGATGCTTTTTTACCAACAAACACTCCTACGCAATTCGCCGTGTGCGTTACGTCGCTGATCGAGGGCAACGAATCACCCCTGACACCATGCTGCACCCACCATAGTGTGGATCAACAAGGCGAAGGAAGATGACAACAAGGTCGAAGCTTCATGGGCAGAAAGTAGGGGGAAATTGAAGACAGGCTCCAATCCTCAACGGCCGAACGAGCGAGCCTACCTAACAAGACCGGTTCAGTAATCTAAACTTCGCTGCAAACTCCTTGTTAGAATTTGTTGGAAGAGGGGTTTACCAAAAGCATCAATGCCTTATTGATGTAAGAGTACTCGTGAATGGTAACAACCATTCGAGCATTGCAGCACTTCGATGACTGCACCGCCTTCTGGGCGTTGTAGTGATCGTCCTAGGGTGTCGAACCATCCAATGTGATGTAGACCTGTATGATCACCCTCTTGAGTAGAGGTTATGTTGGTAACACGATCCTCATCCACACTTGCGATAAAATGAGACTGATCGGCCCCTTGTCCAAGTACCAGAAGTTTATCTCCGTCACGACACAGTGAGCTAAGAGTCGTTGGCCGCTGATCTTGCATGCTGAGAAATCTCTTTATTCTTGGTACTGTATCATACTCGCAGATGAAGCCGCGTGACGTGGATTCTATCAGCTGTACGTTTGTAGAGTCAACATCTCTTATGCTACCTACTGCGGTCACACTACGATCGTTTGAGATCATTGCATCATGAATAGTCAGGTAAGAATGTTTTGGCAGAAACTCGGTCACCGAAATGAGTTCACCAGTTACGATACCATACCTCCAATACTGGATACCCCACCTTGGTTCATCCCTGTTTGTAACAAGCGCAAGAATCACAATGCTCTTATCAGCTTCGTCAACTTCAATGACGTTAAACTGAAACCTATGATCACCCACATCACTCAACGTAACTGGCTGCGCTGCATTCTCGGAGTTGAACCCTTGTACCATGATTCGACTGCGGTATTCTTTGCCATTGATTTTCTCTTGCCAATACACGACAACTGAAGTGTCAGAAATCCTAATGGCATTTCCTGTAACACTCATAGCATCGCTGGCAACAGGTACCTTCCAAGTGTTGTTCCAACCTGTGGCAGTATCAAGTATGTATGCATACAAAGTGTCATTAGTAAGCGTTTGAACTCGAACAGTAAATGCAATCAGACTACCAACGGTGTGTATGCTGGATATTTTGTCAATTGATGGCTTAGGAAGTTGTAATAGTGATGAGTCAATCGTTTTTCCCGATCTATAAGAGTAGCGATACACCTCGCTGGGCAGTGCTCTATCACCTACTAGGCACGTACCAACACCTTCTCCTGTCATGTTAATGCCAGCAAACACGGCATACATGATTTTCGCGGATTGTGGCGTCCAAGTCCAGGTCGTCCTATACGACTCATCAAGGCCATACAAACTCATTTTAAGGTTGTCGCCAAGCAACACGGTTTCTTGTCCCACTTTTGCTTTGAAGAACAAATGTGATTTTGGCGCGATGGAGTCTAGGACCCTCAACACTGTTGGTTCGACCCTTATTGCTTCATTGATACCGCCATAAACAACAAGCGCCTGAAAAATCAACATGGCACAGAAAATTGCTGCACGGCTCAATGACTTAATAGTGGCATGCTCCATAAACACGTTAAGGTTCATGATATGTCGCATGGTGAATGAATCATTGCTCGCCATTCTTATGGACACATTGGTTGACAAGTTGTTGAGAGAATGGTACCCGATGGAGGAGGGGCGATCAAGTCTTGATCATCACAGCCTATCGGTGGTCCGGAATAAGGCGGAGCGACTGTTTGAACGGTATTGTTTTCAGTGTCGAAGCAATGCTTACGAATAGTCGTACAGCAGTAGTACCTGCACCAAGCAAGCTTAAAAAACGGATCTAGCACAATAACAGGTTCACTTGTGGTGTACGAACTATGTACCAGCTTGACACATGATCCCTGCACAAACTCCTGAGTTGCAAACGTTGTTGGGCATGGGTGAAAAGCAGAAAAGTCGTTAGAAGCGTTGAGAAAGTAATACTCACTCACGAGTGTTATTAGATGGTTGAACATGCCAAGTGCAAAATCTTGATCAACTGGACCTGGATATCCTGATGGATACATATCCGCTATTAGTCCTGCGCAATCTGGGTCATGAATGTTTATCGGACCCCAACCAGTTACGCTCAATCGGTACATTGTCTCCCACCCTGAGCCATTATGTACCAGGCAGAACCAAGCTCTGTGGTAACCAATAACTGGCAATCTGGGTAGTTCGGATGAGTAAGATTAATCTGTCCAGGTCCGGCATTGCCAGGTAAGTTCTGGCTATCCAATTCCATGCAATTCTCTAGACAAAACCAATTCTCTTGACTCTTGACATTTGGGGTGAACAGTGCAGGAACAAGAAGCAGCAGAATAGGGTACTGTATCAGTTTGATCTTTTCTTTCCAAGGGACTTACACCTGTTCCAAGAAATCGACCTCATGCAAATCAGCGAACCGTACGTCTTACCTGCATGCAGTATGACCTAAGGCAGGCCGTAGAAAGTGGGTCTTCAATGGAGACGATTATTGAGCAGAGCCTCGCTCACCGCGAATCTACCACTACCAATACTATCGAGAGCATTCGGAATATGCTTGCCTCGGAGTTCTCAACCATTCGCAGCGGACTACTGAATACCTCATCAATCGATAGAGATCGGTGGATGTGGTACTGGATGGCTCAACAGGTCCTTGATTGGGCTATGAACCCAGACGCATCCTGCTCACCCTCTGATGCAATCGAACGGAATGCTCCAGCAAATCATTTCAAAGGGTTTCTGAAGCGGACTACGCTTACCTAAGCTCAGGAAGATTGTCAAAGTTGTTAAGAGTTCGACCATCTGCACTTGTCCGTACGTACGCTCGTACCATGGGTCCATCAACCACACTTACTTCAGCCATTAGAACTTTTGGGTCAGCCTCCATCTCATCAGTGGTCATTGAGTCAATGTCAACATTCCTGCCTCTTTCATCGAGTTTGGCAGCAGTGACGTAAGCGTATTCACTGTTGTTGATGTGTAGGATCAGGTTGTTCAGCGAAAGTCGCTCTAACCTCTTGTTGCCTACATACTGGACTGCTACGACATCTCCGTCAGCGTCCAGACATGCTCTGGTTATTACCCGTTTGCGATTCATGTGAGAGGACCTAAAGTCGTTGGGCGAGGCAGACGAAATGTCTCTAGAACCGTTTGGAAGCATTTAGTGCTCTACGGTCTATTTAAGATCAACAACATGCGTGTATCTGCCGTCGAGTTCACATTCGAAGATCAGAGTCAAGACTCTCCCCTTTACCTTTCGGTCAATTATAGGGTAGTATTCCCGGCAGAATGGGCACAGGCCATCGTTGCCGACTACATTGGCAGGTTCGGGCTGCTCTGAACTATACTTTTCGTCTTCAGTCAACATAACCCCTTGAGATTGAGCAGTGCCTCTCTAAACGCCAGTGACTACTTGCACTTCTGTGGCTTACACTGTGTTCTTGTGCAACTGGCCTTTTTGCATTTCTCCGGATTGTCGCCGTCATCTGCGTAACTCTCGTGGAAGTTCTCAACCCACAGCTTCTTGGTGGACTCGAACGCGTCAAATAAATCCTGAGCGTCGCTTTCGCTTCGCATTCCAAAGTAGGGGAAGTGATGTAGCATCTTCCCGAATACTCTATCACAGTCTACCTGATACTTTGCCGTATCAAGGATGTGAGCATGCCAGAACGTATCAATGTCTCCGGTGGGAACAATGTCCAGATCGGGGTACAGAAGATTCAGAGTCAAGAACTTTCTGTACCTGTCTTCGGCTGAATCCAGTTGTTGTTGATCCCATCCCTTACCCTCGTTCGCGTCCGCCAACTTCATCCGGATCATGGTAAAATCCAGATCAGCAATCGCTTCTTGTGCCTCGGTGGTCGCGACCACCGTTTCGTTTTCTGTTTGGAACACGGTTGTACTCCAAGAAGAGTTATGAAATCCTACTTTGAATTTCCACTGAGGAAGACCACACCTGAAGCACTCAACGCAATAGCACCAATCACTGCTAGGTTGTTGACTTGACGACTCTTGAACTCACCATCAACAACCCAAGAGACCAAGTGTTCACAGTTGTGGGTCAGGAGTCCGTACGGCTGTCTGCTCATGTATGCCATGTAGCACCGCTTAAAAACCACTTCAGGGCTGAGTTTTGCCGGAGCATCTCTGCGCTTGTACGGCTGTCCATTGCAGAATTGGTCAAGGGTAACCAATCTATAGCCTTCACCAGCAATCGTGTCAAGGACCCAATACACGCGACAGTTGTTATGGCATGTATAGCCAACCGTTACGCCGTAGTGAAGCATATAGGGAATCTTCGGGCGTGTAATAGGCTGCCCAGAGTACAACGGGTCGAACCTCATACAACTCCACGGGCTTTGGTTGAGTAAGCGCACTTTACCGTTCTCTATCCTTACGGTCGGAATCATTGTTACCTCTTTCAGTTGGGTGGGATTGGCTACTTAAGAAATCCCAAGTCCTCCAGCAATAGCAAGTTTTACACATCAAGATTCTGCTATGTTCAGGTTGTGGCTTATCCGATTACCTCCACGTGAAGCTTACCGAAGAGTCTGCTTGTGTCCAGTGATTTCAAACCCGATTTACTCCTCTGATGGTTGAATGATATAGCGTAGATTTACATAAAGTATTTTCATAAACTACTAAACTCGGGTTGTTATGAATCGGCATTCTCTGGTGCTTCAGTTGGTCGTCATCTGCGCACTGTCGTTATCATGCACTGGGCCTGCTGGTCCTCAAGGACCAGCAGGTCAAGATGGTAAGAATGGCTCTAGTGGTGAGAAGGGACACAACTATACGCTCATTTACGATGACGTAAGAATCGAGACGGATGAGAGAGGATACGGTCTACAGGTTCTCGATATCCCAGAGATTTCTCAGAGAGTGCTGGATAGCGGCGTTGTTGTTTGCGAGTATCGTTCACCACAGCCTTCAACGTGGATAACACTACCATTTACTTGGTCTGTTGGTGATACTACAAATGGAGTCTTGACACATACCTTTTCGCTGTCTGCCCGTTACTCCTTGGGAACACTTTTTCTTTCCGTGGACCAATTCGCTCCAAGAGACTCGGGGGATGCGGTACCTCTTGTACTTGGAACAATCAAGGTTGCCATTTTCGAACCCGACTAACAAAAAGGCTGGTCGTTGCAAAAACAATGACCAGCCTACATCGACAGACCTGTTGTCTTTAGACGCTGACTACACGATTTCTAGTCCACGAGATGGATTGACACTCTGTGAGCAGTTCTACCCACAAAGATGATTTTCTTTCCGGAAGAAGTCGTGACAGTCTTTGGATCATACTTGATGACCTCAACGTCTGCTTTGCCAGAAACTAGATCATCGAGTTCACCCGACGACAGTGTTACAGTTGAATTACCGTCGAACACTTTTGAAAGTGAGTGACCACCACTTTCTTCAGGATCGTCTGGTTGGGTTACTGTGACCGTTATTTGCATGAACCCACCAGCACCAGTAAAGTAGATCGTTTTCCCGTTTGAAATGTCAATGGTATCAAGTCGGTTGAACCCACTGAACCTAACACGCTCTCCGAATACAACACTGGTGTCGATTGTTCCTAGGGCTGGATCGGAATACACCTTTGTAACAGTATTCGTCGTTGAACCAGTGCTGAAGTAAGTCTGGAGGCCTTCGGAATCGAATCCCCACGCGGCACCCTTGCTGGAAACGGCAAGTGAGGTTCCATTGACAGAGATGTCGGTTATCACAGTGGCAGAGTCAATTGTTGGTCTGAAAGCCACTGTCGCTTCGTGCTCAGTGTACGTTAGATTAGACGAATTGTCCCAATCACGAAGCTCGGAGTAGTTCTGAGAAAGTAATAGGACTGCGTTGACATTAGCTGTGTCTGCACTGGCGATTACTCCGTCGAAGTCAACAATCGTGAGTATCGAACCGAACCAACTCTTTCCGCCGCCTGTAGCATCTGTGCTGTTTTCGGAGCAAGCGGTTATCAGTAAGAGTGATATTGCCGTTAGGCAAATGATGCGAGTCATGTGAAGTTCCTTTTAGGTTTTGAATGGTGTCTTCTTCTTGATTGATTTGTTACTAGTCCGGGCAGCAGGCCTTTCCGACACGAAAAACTGCTACGCGGTCTGGGTCTCCTGGGTTTCTCCGAGCCCATTCAGCATTGAGCTGATCCAGCTCGACTTGATATACCAATTTTGTCCAGCAAACTTGCCCGTTTGTTCTCCTAGCCTCGATAGCGTACGCTAACAGGTTATTCTTTCTCATGTACTGCTGAGCAACTCCCGTGGCTGGGGTAAGTTTTATATCGTTATCGTTGGCAGCCCGACCATTCAATGTAATTCCGCTTGGCCAGCTCACCGTGTAGTTGGTGGTAGTGTATTGAGTGATTTTAATGGTGTATCCAGACGAACACCAGTATTCGAATTTGAAACGTTGGTATGTCTGTGGAGGACTTTTCCATCCTCCTAATACAGACCCTACGAAAAGTAATACCAGTACCAGAGCTATTGCTTTGGTAGAGTTTACAAGCTTCATTCTACACCGAGATACTTTAGAAAGTTGTGGATGGTGGTAGAACTTACGACTTGACCGAAAGAAAAGAAAGGCGTAACCTGTGGTTGAATACAGTTTTTTCAAACTATCCCCAGGAGACGCCTTATGAACAGGG
>JAGFIZ010000049.1 GCA_024103135.1 Bradyrhizobiaceae bacterium
TACGCTTGTTAAACGTAACGCCATTGAAATACTTTTTGAAATACCCTCCCGTTTAACTCACATCAAGATGTACTTGCCTGGGTGGATACGTTACCACTACGCTGCCGCTGCGGGCTCAATATCGCCATTTGCCTCGTGCATTGTTTAGTGTCCAAATCGTTGATGAAAGACCCTTGGTGCGTAGCAGGAGGAGACGTATTTCGATTTCAGATCAACAAGATCTTGACGATTTCCTTGGATTCAGCGGTTAACACTACGATGTAGTAGAGACCGGTCAGCAACTGGTCTGTGCGAATTACGTACGACTTACTCCCAGACTGGCTAACCATTCCAACTTGATTGTAGACAGAACTCTCTATAACTGGCGACTTGATTTGCATGTGATCTTGCAGGTCAATTGGAACTCCCCTTCGCACCGTCAACTGCCGAACTACGGGACTCTCAGTTTCGGCAGGAACCGACGCAACTACCTGCTTTACGAGGATGGTTGACCTGCTACATGCTGCTATTATGGCCCCCTCCGATGTTACCAGGTCATTGACAGGACGTTCACGATCCCCCTGATAATCAAGGGTCCAGTTAAGTCCACCATCGAATGTGGCATAGATGTCGCCACTCTCAAGCCCTGCGTAACCGATATCCTCATTTACAAACACCATAGCTGTTACTCGCTTTGATGGCCAAGTTTTTGCGTCAAGCCAGTCTTCGCCATGATTTGTAGAAATGGAGATGTTTGCTCCTTCTTGACCGAACACTTTCGCACCTCCAACGACCAAATGGCCTTCACCGGCGCTCGCGAACGTGTACACTGGGTAGTTATGTGCAATTTTTAAGAAACCCGTAATCGGAATGAAGTTGTGGCCACCGCCTCCTTCTTGAGGCCACCTAGCGACGACACCGAATGTCCCTAATGAACCGTCATCCAAGCCAACCATGATTGCACTCGTGTCATGGAGGAACTCCACTTTGCAGCACTCATCACATGACCCTAGGAAGGTGTGCCAAGTCAACCCATTGTCATAGGTGCGCATGAATGTGTCATTGGGACCAGCTGCCGCCCCAGTACCAGACGGATGGATATCCATAGTCGTGAGATAGCTGGGTGCACCATTTAGATTCTTGACGTCGGCAATCCAAGTCCATTTCTCGCCAACGACACGGCACTTCAAAATGCTACCTGCTGCAGCGAACAGCGTATCGTCCATTCCGAAACAGATGGTTGCGGCCGACACAGACTCGCCGTTGACCTCTATGGGGTATAGATCCCATTTCTGTCCTTTGTTCTCACTGAATAGAACAAACGCACCGCCGACCACGACAATACTCCCATCGCTACTGACATCAGCATCACTGAAATCAGCACCTAAACTCAACTCGTGCTTGAGCCAGTCGCCCTCAACAGCGCATAAAGTACTCGGTAGTGCCCATACAAGGACTAAAATGAACAGATTCATCATTTTACAAGCACCAATGATTCTGATACGACTTCTTTCTCACCAGCGACTACTACTGAGTACATCCCAGCTGGGAGCTGGTGGGTGTCCACGTGAAACCCCAACGAACCCTTCCCAATCAGTAGACCTTTGCCAACAACGAACCGAACTTGTCCAAGCATATCGACGATCGTTATGTCGTAA
>JAGFIZ010000011.1 GCA_024103135.1 Bradyrhizobiaceae bacterium
AAGGCCAAGATCGACAAGTATTGGCATACCTACGGCACAAAGGAAGTTGTCAACTCCGAAGGAATGGGTCCCTTGCCGACGGTGTTCTCGGTAAAGAAGGGAACGCAGTTGAAGATGCTTGGCAAGCCACGGATCACCAAGGGTGTGAAGTCGCATTACGACAGTGTATGGGCTGCTACCGTCGAGGATGTTTCTGGTAGCCCTGAGTTCGAGATCACGGTTATCGTCGATCAAACCTTGAAGAAGGGTGCCACACTAAAGGGTGCACTGGAAGTCGAATTGCAGATGTGTGACACCGTTAGCTGTCTGCCTCCAGATCTCATCTCCATTCCCGTTACGGTCTCCGTTACCGAAGACTTTTCGGGTGTGGTGGCTCCGAATGAACCTGACGTACAAGATTCATCTAGCACCGCAACTGGCACCACATCTGGTACGACGTCGCAAGCATCCGTAGCCTCTCCAGCTGCAACGTCCTCGGCATCGGGTGGGACGGACAGCGAGATCGAACACCAGAAGTCGCAAGGCCTCGTGAGTTTCTTCCTTTATGCTATGGGAATCGGCTTCCTAGCCTTGCTTACGCCGTGCGTGTTCCCGATGATTCCCATAACGGTAAGTTTCTTTACCAAGCGACATGAGAAGAGCAAGGGAAAGGGGCTCCGAGATTCGCTGGTCTTTGGTCTAGGCATCATTGCAACCTTCACGGCAGTTGGCATCATAGCCTCGATTGTCTTTGGTGGTGCGGCGGTGCAGAATCTTGCTGCCGATCCGGTGCTCAACATCGGAATTGGACTTGTCTTTGCCATCCTGGCCATGAACCTCTTTGGTGCCTTCGAAATCCAGGTTCCGGTAAGCATCATGAACAAGCTCAACATGAAGGCACAAGGCAATAGCCTTGCCTCGGTCTGGCTTATGGGGTTTGTGTTCTCGTTGACGTCGTTTACCTGTACCGTCCCGTTCGTCGGTACGCTGCTCTTGTCGGCCTCGCAAGCCAGTTCCGTTGATGCCTACATCTACCCTGCTGTTGGAACGCTTGGATTTGCGACGGCCTTTGCCTTGCCCTTTGTGTTGCTTTCGATGTTCCCAGCCTTGCTTACGCGACTACCTAGGGCTGGCGGCTGGATGAACAACCTCAAGGTCGTAATGGGCTTCATTGAAATTGCTGCAGCCGTGAAGTTTATCTCCAATGCCGATCTCGCATCGGGATGGGGCATCTTGCCACGGGAGGTCTTCCTATCGATCTGGGCAGGTGTAAGCTTCCTCACCGTCCTCTACATTCTTGGCGTCTTCGAGATGAAGCTCGATACCAAGGTTGAGAAGGTCACGGCCATCCGTGTGTTGTTTGCCACCGTCTTTGCAACATTTACCTTCTGGTTTGCAGCGGGTTTGACGGGTAAGGAACTTGGTTCATTCGTCGAAGCCTTGTTGCCACCTGAGAACTATGAAGAGCTAATCGACAAGGCCAATGGTATCACTACGACGGCCACTGTGGCTGGTGTGGCATCGACCGATGCGTCACCTAAGGTTGAGAAACTTGCCTGGATGGATAATCTCGATAAGGCAAAGAAGTTGGCCAAGGAGTTGAACAAGCCGGTGTTCATCGACTTTACGGGCTTTACCTGTACGAACTGCAGACTCATGGAAAAGTACGTCTTCTCCAAACCCATGATCGAGGAGCGGTTTAACAAGTTCGTGCTGGTGCAGTTGTACACTGACAGACGTGAAGAACCATACATCAGCAATCAGAACATCCTGGCCACCTATGGTACGATTGCCAACCCACTGTACGTGATGCTGCGACCCGATGGATCGTTCATTGCCAAGAGCGGTTACCTTCCGATGTATCAGAGCGATCCCGGAACCTTTGCCGCCTTCCTTGACAAGGCACTGGTGGATGCATGACGATTGAGCCAGTAACCCAGGAAACATTCCCTGCCTTTGTATCGCTCATCGAAGCATTGGCCGAGTACGAGCACCTAGAGAAGCCCGATAACGCTGCAATCAACAGACTCCGACGCGATGCCTTCTCCGTGCTGCCACGGTTCTGGGCATGGCTGGCGATTGAGAATGAAGAGGCGGTTGGCTATGCGATTGCCTTCGAGACGTATTCATCGTTCCTGGCCAAGCCGACGATGTACCTGGAGGACGTGTTCGTGCTTGAGTCAGCACGAGGTACTGGCGCTGGTTCTGCGCTGTTTAACACTGTCCTGGAACTGGCTAGGGAACGTGAGTGCGGTCGGATGGAATGGGCCGTCCTTGATTGGAATCAGACGGCAATTGATTTCTACAAAAAGAAAGGGGCAGAGGTCCGCAAGGAATGGCTCCTTTGCCGACTTACCCCTTGAACAGACGTTAATAGGTTAGCGACAGATGGTGAATGGCTGCACGTATTGGTCGTGTAGTGTACAAACATTTAGCACGTATGCACCCGTCGATAGTTCCGCGATGCCGATTTCCGCTATGGCTGGAAACTGCCACGTACGTCCAAGTACATCGACTACAACAACTCTTGTGATCTCCTCGGTAGGAGGCAATACAAACGTGAGTGATGTCGGCGTTTGATGAAGCGTAAGTCCGCGTGGTTCATCGTTGCCTGCTACGCTATTGGGTTCACTTTCCTTGACGCGTTCTGCTTCGTACAGACTTGCAAGGCTGTCGGCACTGAGAGCACACGTGTAGATGCGGACATCATCAATGCTGCCGAAAAATGGCTCGTTGTTCTGTCCACGTTTTCCGATAAAGCACGAGGCAAGGTGCGAAAAGGCTGGACCAGGCAGTGGCTGTGTGTCGACGACCTTGCCGTTGACGTACAGACGCTGCTCGGTATTCGTGTACGTCAAGGCAACCTGATACCATTCGTTGGGTGTGATGGACGGACCCCATGCCTGGATTGGTACCGATGCCCCGGTTGTCCAAACAGCACTTCCTAGCGTTCCTTCCCACACCATTAACGATGCCGTGGCAACCTGCTGCCAATCGGTGCCAACAAGGTGCTGTACGCCATTGTTGCGTGACGTTGTGAACCATAGTAAGAGCGTACCTTCGGTTTCGGGTCCGACATTGTCGGTAAACACAATCGGTGCGGCATTGTTCATGCTCCATGCTCCACCTGTTGAATCAAACCGATCCTTGGCAGCTACGCCGCCATATCCTGCTTCGGGCTGGACGCACGATGCTGCATGGACAGCGCCGTTGCTCACGGTAAGCTCCGTACGCAAACACGTGGTGGACGTTGCTTGAATGCGCACAGGGATAACCGACGTGTCGGCAATCATCTGGTCGGTAGCAGAGCGGACGCGAATGAAGATGTTGGTGGCACAGGGGTATTCAGGTAGCGTCCATTCAATTTCGTCAAGCAGGAGTGATGGTCGCTGGGTGATTTCGGTCCAGTCAGCGGCCCCTTCTGGTTGCCACTCTACGACGACGTTGTCCATCCCTTGTGCTCGCCAAGTAATGGTTATCGGCGTGCCACCAGAGGCAGTGCCGCCGTGTGGACTTAATAGGAAGACGACTGGTGAAGCTGGTTCAAGATTGCATTCAGTGCCTGAGAGTTGGTCTTGCAGGTAGGTCTGGATCTTGTCTAGAAACGTCATCTGCAGCGAGTATTCCCAACCACTGGCGACATTGATGCCGGTACAATAGCTCATCAAACTGCCTGTATTAGGCTTAGGTTCGTTTGGTGTGGACAGGCAAGCGTCGCCCGAAGTGAATTGGGGATGATTCAGGACCACACAGGTATCGAGTGGGGGATTCCAATAGCAGTTGTGTGAGTGGACTGCACCGAGGACGTGTCCTAACTCGTGAGCGACAATGTAGACTGAGTACGTAAACGAAGTTGACGGCAAGGCCTGGGCAGCGAAGGGTGATGCACCAGCAACAGCCGAAGGGGTGCAGATGGAGGTAACGCCGCCACCGTCCTTGTTCGTAAACATGTAGCCGATTCCGCCACCGCCTCCAGAGGTGAGTGCAAGGACAATGTCGCGTGGAGTCGACGTCTCGTCCTTCCAATAAGCCAAAGCCTTCTGTCCAAGTGCAACGCCATCGCCGTTGCATTGGTAGGGATCCTGATTTGCCGTGGTCCACGTCTTCATTGATGTGATGACCAGGCGAGCGCCGATCTCGCGTTCAAAGATTCGGCTGACTTCACTCACTAGAAGACGGGCGTACGCTGTAGCAGACTCTTCGGTTCCGCCGTTTTCTGCATAGAACTTGGAGTCGGTCTCCACAGCAAGCTTGATTTCTCTCAGTGCATCAATGCCTTGGACGTTTGCATGCTTGTCTGAGCGGTTGGGAAGTTCACGTATCCCGAGGTTGCCGTACAAATCTGTACCGCATTCGAAAGACTGTCCGCATACGTACGATGCAGAGCAGAACGCAAGTGCAACGAACAAACAAAGTCTGGAGTAGTTCATGCTATTCCTTAAATGGTGGTGTTGTCGATCAATCGTGTTGTCCCTAGTCGTGCTGCAATAAGCAGTACAATCTGCTCATCTGGTGAAAACTGCTCTGGCGTTGACAGTGCTTCAGCCGTAGCGGCAACTGCGTAGTCTACGTCAAAGTCGGCTAATTGCCCGTGCATAGCTTGCTCAATCTCTGTGCGAACTCTTGAGCCCCTTTCCACAATGGCCTTGCCTGCTTCGAGGGCTTGGTAAATCGAAGCTGCAATGGTGCGCTCTTCGGCACTGAGATAGCGATTGCGGGAGCTCATGGCTAGTCCGCTTGCCTCACGCACCGTGGGTTGGATCTTGACCTGCACAGGAATGTTCAGGTCTGCCACCATGCGCTTGATCACCAGCGTTTGCTGGAAGTCCTTCTGACCGAAGTAGGCACGATGCGGCAGCATGGCCTGAAAGAGCTTTGCCACGACCGTAGCAACACCATCGAAGTGTCCGGGCCTACGTTCACCTTCGAGGATGGTCGACAACCGACCTACGTTGATGGTGGTCTCAAAGCCCTTTGGATACATGTCATCTGCCGATGGTGCAAACACATGAGTAGCGCCATGACGTTCGGCTAAGGCTACGTCGGCATCGAACGTGCGTGGGTAGCGCTGGTAGTCCTCGTGAGGACCAAACTGTGTAGGGTTGACGAAGATGCTTACGACGGTGGCGGTGTTCTCTTGGGACGATGCCGTGATGAGCGAGGCATGCCCGTCATGCAGGGCACCCATGGTTGGGATACAGCCAATGGATGCTGACTGCTCACGAAGCATGGAGGCAGTGGCCTGCATGGCTTGTACAGAGTGGATAATCTGCATCCTGCAAAAATGGTGTATGGGGACTGAATACCACCCTTCGTCACGGAAGTTCTACCGTTTGATACAACTTGGCATGGCACCGATGTCCACTGCCTTGTTAATCGCATCAATGGTACTCTTTGTGATTGTACCGAATGTTTCAGCGCAGCGCACAGCTCCAACAACTGGTGCTGACGTGCTGGAAGACGTGATTGATCATCGTCGGTTTGACTCGTTATGGAGAGCAAGCAGGCAGCATGGTCGACTCGATGGAAGGGCTGTGCTGACGGATGTCTATCGAGAGTATCGGATGGCTCTTGCGTCGGCACTACCCGACAGGTTTCTCCCCGAAGCACGACTGGCATTCTGGATCAATGCATACCTGGCGCTGTTGATGGAGGTGGTCCATCATCGCGTAGGATATCGTTCTACTGTCTGGGACTCTTCCTTCCGTGAACATGATACGGCCATCATCGCTGGCTCGGCGTTTACACTTCGAGCGATTGCTGATACCGTGATTGCATTGTCCGGATCAGTGGCTTATCGCGCCTTCTTGTGTACAGGCAGTACGAGTGATCCGCCATTCCCATCCCATGCCATGTATGCCCGAACCATACGGCAGGAGCTGAGAAATCAACTGCGCCGACTCGTACGATCGGAACAGTTTGTTCTCTATGACCCTGCCGGTAACGTCCTTCAGCTAGCTAGCATGTTTAAGCCATGGCTGCAGGCGATGGAGACAGAAAAGGGATCTGTCGTCAACTTTCTCCTACCCTGGCTGGATGAGTCAACGGCCGCCCAACTCGCTCTTCATAGTTCCAGTTTGCGGGTGCAGATTGCCGACAGGATAGAACGCTGGCGCAAGGCACGCTGACCGTCAAGCGTTAGTTTTGCGGGATGCAAATCCCCATTGATCGCACGACGTCGCCACGCCTTGATCACGAGGCAGTTCTGGCCGGTAAGCTCACTAACGTTCCTTCCGACCACATGGTCGTGGCAGAGTATGCACACGGTGAGTGGCGAAAGGCACGGGTTCAGCCATACAGACCGATTCCATTAGCCCCCTTCAGCATTGTCCTCCACTACGCACAGACCGTATTCGAAGGGATGAAGGCCTATCGTGGTGTGGACGATGTGCTACGAGTCTTTAGGTGGCAGAAGCACCACGCACGTTTGCAGAAGTCGATGCACCGAATGTGCATGCCGGAGATGCCCGAAGAGTTGTTCAAGTCAGCCATCCACGAACTCGTGGCTGTTGATCACGGGTGGGTGCCACGCGGACCCGATAGTGCTTACTATTTGCGTCCATTTGTTTTTGCCAGTGAAGAACACGTTGGCCTCAAGCCAGCAGAGCAATTCACCTTCATCGTGCTTGGAGCCCCGTTCCGTCCGCTCTTCAAATCCCGCATGAGCATCAAGGTAGAGCGGGAATATGTGCGCGCTTCGCCGGGGGGGACGGGCTTTGCAAAGTGTGGTGGAAACTATGCTGCAGCCATGTTACCGACCAAGATGGCCAAGGATGCGGGGTACGATCAGGTATTGTGGACCGATGCCCACACCCACACGCACGTGGAAGAGAGCGGTGCAACGAACATTGCTTTTGTGGTGAAGGGGGCTTTGGTTACGCCACCATTAAGCGATACGATTCTGGATGGTGTAACGCGAGATAGTGTGATCACGCTTGCTCGTGAACTAGGGATTGAGGTACAGGAACGTCCACTTTCCATTGACGAGATCACCCACGGTATTCACGACGGATCCGTTACGGAGGCCTTTGGCATTGGCACGGCTGCCTCGGTAGCGGCTATTGGCAAGATTGGCATCGACGGTGTGGATTATGAGTTGCCTGTTGTTGCTGAGAGCGTAGCAGGACGACTTCGTGACTCACTCAATGCCATTCGATTTGGACAGGTCGCTGATCCGTATGGTTGGATGACAACGGTAGATCCATTGTAAGACCACGCCCATCGCATCAATTCACCACCTTACGAAACCGAACAGACTACATGGCTAACGGACACAATGCTGTTGATTGGTTTGTAGAGTTGCTTGAGTTTGGCGACTGGCAATTGTCTGCCTACATTGAAGCAATCCAAGTAGCAGGTCTCGAAGCAGACGCCAGAGTCAACTGGCTCCTGCACCACGTTGTGAATGCGCGCCGGATCTGGTACAATCGTGTTGTAACGGACGGCGTGAAGCAGCCGTTGCTGGATAACTGTTCAGTAGAGGAGATACGCTCTGAATCAGTAGCCACGACGGCACTATGGAAGTCCTGGTTGCTGACTCAAGCCGACGATGTATTGAAACAGATTGTGCACTATGCCGACCTGCAGGGCAACAGCCAACAACAAGACGTTCAACGGATACTTATGCACATCGTCAATCACAACACGCACCACTTAAGTGAGATTACTCGAATTCTTCGCAGTCATGATGTAGTACCGCCACGGACGGACTATATTGTGTTTGCTCGCACACACTAATCATAGGAGTTTTATGAAGTCTTTGTTCACTGTTGCACTTGTCATCGCAACAAGTATTCTCGTCGGATGCTCAAGCTCTTCGTCGACCAAGGTCGACCCAATGGCTGCTAGTTGGCAGGTTGTTCAAATGGGTGCCCGTGTGATCAAGGGTGATGGATCAATGACGCCAACACTGCAATTTGATCCCGTAAAGATGACTGTCAACGGGTCCACGGGGTGCAATGTGTATAGCGGCAAGTTCAGCAACGATATCAATGCACTCTCCTTCTCGAACGTAGCCGTAACCAAGAAGGCCTGCGAAGACGAGGCAATGGCAATCGAAACACAGTTCGTCGACGTCCTTAACAAGACAGCTAAGATGAAGGTCGACGGTGACGTGCTTATGCTCATGGATGCTGCTGGCCTGGAACTACTAAGAGCAAAAGCCAAAGAGTAATTGACCGATTCACTGCAATATCTCAAGGGCGTGGGACCATCTCGGGCTCGCGCCCTTTCTGCTGAAGGCATACAGAGTGCCCTTGACCTCGTGCGTTTAGTACCGCGGGGATACGTTGATCGGTCAACGGCTAGCTCACTTCGCGCAGTTATGCAGAATCTCCAGAGTTCATCGCTCTGGTCTAATGCAGGATCGAAGGACATTGCTGCCATCACCCGTGAGGTGTCGGTAGTCGTCACCGTTTCACACCTAGGCGAGCGCACGGTAGGACGTGGAAGACGCATGTTGCAGGCAACGGTAGTCGACGAGTCGGGCGCAACTGCAAAGGTGATCTTCTGGAATGCCGTGAACTACTTTGGGAAGCTACTCAGCGCAGACAGTGCTTTCCTGTTGAGTGGTGTGCCTGAATATGATGCTCGCTTCAATCAGGTCACGTTCACCCATCCAGAAATCGAGAAGATCGATGCTGAAGAGATCGAGCAGCTTGCCAGTGGTGTAGTCCTCCCCACGTATTCGATTTCACAGAAGATGCGTGCTGCAGGTGTGTCGGATCGATTGCTCCGGAGTATGATCGATCAAGTGCTGGACGATGTGTTGGGTAGTCTGCCAGAAGTACTACCCAGTGCATTGCTGAGCCGACATGGATTGTTACCACGTGCTCTGGCTTTGCGGTACCTCCATCAACCACCGACGATAGCGCAAGCGGCCGAAGCCCGACGTCGGCTCAAGCACGAAGAGCTGTTCTATTTCCAACTTCGTCTGGCCCAGCGTCATGCCCTGCAAAGTCAGCCAAGAAACGGCCTGGTGATGGAAGCACGGAGTCCACGTGCTAGACACCTTGTGGAAAGTCTGCCATTTGAGCTTACCGGAGCACAGCGACGGGTGATCCATGAGATCGTGGCCGATATGAGCAGTGGATCCGTGATGAACCGGTTGTTGCAGGGCGATGTAGGGAGTGGAAAGACCATTGTGGCATTGCTGTGCATGCTTAACGTGATTGACAATGGCTATCAAGCCGTGTTGATGGCGCCGACGGAAATTCTCGCAGAGCAGCATTACCGTGGCATACTGAGAATGTTACGAGACATGGATGTGGTGGTATGTCAGGTAGTTGGCGGACAAAACAAGCGACAGCGCTCGGATGTTGCCGAACGTATAGCTTCCGGTGAAGCCCAAATCATCGTCGGCACGCACGCCCTATTCGAAGCGAACATTGAGTACAACAAGCTCGGACTTATTGTCATTGATGAACAGCACCGATTTGGTGTTGCCCAACGAGCAGAGTTGATGAAGATGGGTAAACATTCTCACCTTCAGAACAATCAGACTGGTCAGCCCCCTCCGGATCCTCACGTCCTGGTCATGAGTGCTACGCCGATTCCACGTACGCTTGCCATGAGCGTGTATGGCGACCTTGATCTAAGCGTGATTGATCAACTGCCGGCTAATCGTAAACCCATCGTAACGAAGGTTGTCTTTGAGTCTGGACTGCCCGCTGCCTATGAGTTTATCCGTAGCCAGGTTGCCGAGGGCAAGCAGGCCTACTTGGTCTATCCACTTGTCGAGAAGAGCGAGAAGATCGAAGCCAAGAGTGCAATTGAGCACTTTGAGCATTTGTCGCAGCACGTCTTTCCCGAGCTCTCGCTAGGCCTCGTACATGGACAGATGACGTGGGGCGAAAAGGATCAGGTGATGCAGTCGTTCCTGCAACGCGAATTGCAAATCCTGGTGTCGACCACAGTAATCGAGGTCGGCGTCGATGTGAGCAATGCAACCGTCATGCTTGTAGAAAATGCCGAACGATTTGGACTCTCACAACTCCATCAGCTGCGTGGACGTGTCGGGAGGGGAGCCGATCAGAGTTATTGCTTGCTTGCAACCAAGGACCATTTCCAATACCAGCTCAAGCGCAATCACAGCACCACGGAGCGTGCGAATTCCGTTGTGCGTTTACGCACCATGGAAGAGACTACCGACGGATTTCGAATAGCGGAGGTGGACCTGGAGCTTCGGGGGCCGGGTGACGTGCTCGGTACGCGCCAAAGCGGCTTGCCGGAGTTCACCTATGCGAACATCGTGACCGATGCAGCCGTACTGTCCAAGGCAAGGGAGGATGCCTTTCTCTTGATACGAGCCGACCCAACTCTATCAAAACCGGAACATCAGCTCGTTAAACGTCATCTCGACGAGTTGCATCAACACGGTCATGCGGCCATCATTGCCTAGTCCGTAGTTCGGTCACAACTCGACCACCTTGAACCTTTGCGTCGTCCGACTCACTGTTGATTGCGAACTTTGCACATGCTTAACATCAACGAGATCTTTTACTCAGTCCAGGGAGAAGGCCTGCGAGCAGGTATGCCCTGTGTGTTCGTGCGGCTGCAAGGATGCAAGCTCAGGTGTGTATGGTGCGATACGCCGTATGCACTGGATAAGCGGACGCCAGAGCAGCAGATGAACGTTGATGAACTACTTGAGCGGATTAAACAGTACCGTTGTGCGTTTGTGGAGTTTACGGGCGGAGAGCCACTTGAGCAGCCGGAAATCCTACAGGTGATGACGCAATTGTGCGACGAAGGATATACCGTGGCAGTAGAAACGGGCGGACACATGGATATTACGGTTGTCGACCCGCGAGTGATCCGAATCGTAGATGTGAAATGTCCTGGCTCGATGATGACGAAGCACAACCGTCTGGAGAATCTCGATCACCTGAGCCGACATGATGAAGTCAAATTCGTCATTGCATCCCGAACCGATTACGAGTGGGCTGTTGACATTGTGCGTCGGTATGCTTTGCCTGAGAAGATTGATACCATCCTGTTCTCTCCTGCATTCGGTCTGTTGCCATATCTAGATCTTGTGCAGTGGATTCTAGAAGATGCACTTCCAGTGCGTTTCCAAATTCAACTGCATAAACACATCTGGTCGCCCGACACCCGAGGAGTGTAAAGAGATGCCAACCGTATCAAGCGTACATGCCTCTAATGTGAATCGGTCGATGATCGACCGATGGTCAGACGTCGGCACCAGATTCAGTTCCAGGTTGTTGAAGCTTGCACTGATCAATGTGGTCTTGCTAGTGGTCGTTCCAATGATCGTCCACGCACAAGCCATGTCCGGTACGACGGGCTTCCTTGACCAGTTCGACGTGCCGGTGTTGATGGTTGGAGTGAACTCCGTTGCCGACGACTATGCACCAGTGTGGCAGGCATCGCAGCAACGCCTCATGATTAGCACGGAGCGATCGGGTACGACAGAGGTGTGGCAGGTTCCATACGAGGCAAGGAACACTTCGTCAATGCCACAGCCAGCGTCGATAGTGGACGGGACGTTTAATGAGCACAACCGATGGCGTGCCTACTTGAGTTTCGGGAACAACGGTGAAGCAGTCGGCGTGGCCTTCGTTGCGCATGAAGGTCAAGCCTGGCCTACCATCGTCACCGTTCCCGTCGACGATCGCGCATTGAATATCGGTCACCCCATTCCTACAATCCTCCGCAACGGCTTTGACTCCCAGCCCGCCCTTTCACCTGATGGTACGCATCTGGTGTATGTGTCGGATAGGGAAGGGGGCTCTGGAGGACTTGACTTGTGGGTGTGTGACAGGCGGACCGACCTTGAATGGGACGTGCCCGTGCAGCTTTCCAACAGAGTCAACAGTCAGGGCAATGAGGTCACCCCGTGTTTCATCTCGAACGATTCGTTGATCTATGCCTCCAATGGTTATGGAGGCAAGGGCGGCTTTGACCTGTTCCTCGTGGTGCTCCGTGATGGTGTGTGGCAGGATCCTGAACCACTGGATTGGTTTAATACGGAGTTCGACGAGACCGACCCAATGAGACTGCCCGATGACACCATGCTGTTTGCCTCGAACCGACCAGGTGGCGAAGGCGGCTTTGATGTATGGATGGCACGAGTCAAAGCATCACTTGGAAAGCCATAAGGCATGAACCGTTGGTAAGACGTGTCCATGCCTTTTCTTACTCGTTAGTACCTGCCTCGCGTTTCCAGGTAACAATGCTTTGGCAACATTTCTCTGCCAACATTCCTCTGACAACAATTTGCAGACAACATAGCTCTAGCAGCTAGTTGATAAGAACATTGCCGATATCAATGACCTTGCTTACGCCATCCAGTCGCAAGGTAACGGCATCATGCTTCTCGTTCGGCTTGCCGTATTGCGTGTACATGTGCACCTGAATCGTTGTCGGCCTGTCGATTGTTTGCTGGCGGCTACCGTAGTAGTGAACCTTGATCGAGTAAGCACCTTTCTTTGCTGCAGGCAGTACAAACTCTTCAGGTCCATAGCCCCCTGTAAGATCGGCCGACATGCGACCGCCAATCTTGGTGAACCGGTTGTTGTACATGCAGGTTTCACCATCAGGATCAATAACCCAGAGATCCATATCACAATTGTCGGCATCCCACGTGAGTACAACGCGAATGTCAGCCACGTACGGGATGAGCAGCGTGCTATCCACCAAGCCATCGGGTAGGCGATGCTCAGCGGCAATCCTCGACAGTTCCCGTGCAGCAATGAGTTCGATTTCGGGGAATCGTTGGTTCCATGGATGGTCGACAACGTAGCGCAGGTTCTTTGCCGCACCCACATAATCGCCGCAGGCAGCAAGTGCCAGACCTAGGTCTCGGTAGCTCTGTGGCTCTTCGTCGCGAATGCGCAATACGTCAGTAAACACCGATGCAGCAAGCTCCGGCATATCCAGTTGCAACAGCCTGTGAGCAAGGATGCGCAGCGTGCGTGAATCTTCACCCTGGAGTTCTGCCAGGGCTGACAATACACGCACGGCCAGCTCACGTTGATTGGCAGTGAGAAGAGCATCGGCAACGTCCAGATAGAATCCTGTTGCTTGCATGTACTTCGGACGTAGTGCCAGATAGACCTGATAGATTGACTGACCTTGTACGGAGTTAATCGTATCCGTCCATACTTCGCGGGATACAGGGCTAGCTGCAACTGTGCGACGTCGATTGAGCTCCTGCGTGTGAATTTCGGGCCGTGCATCTTCCGTCTCCTGCACTGATTCAACGATATCAAGGGCACGTTGTGGAGGGCGTTCATCGGCACCTTCAAGAACCGTGAGTCCATCCTGAATGACTTGAATTGATGCAGGGGCTGCCGCACTGCCCTCCGATGCAATCCCCATAAATCCTTGCGTGGGTGAGGGCCTAGCCTGTGACATTTTCATTAACACCCGACGATCGTTCTGTTCTGCCTTTGCCAGGCGCACTGTGGCTGCGGCAGTTCTGCCCGATTGGGTAATGACGGTGGTTGAGCTCGTGGTAAAGTCCGGATGCTGGACGACGACGTCGACGGCACCGGTAGGGACATTGACAAAGTTGAACGATCCATCGTCCCCAGTCGTGAACCGCAACGGAGTACCGCTAATGCTCACTTCGGCATTGGGTACAATCGTACCGCCTGGTGTGAGAACGCTGCCAGAGATACTCCCTAGTGCATTTGGTAGCACCGTCGTCGGAAACTCCTTTGTTGAAGGCCAGAGCCAGAAATCACCATCGGCAGCTTTGCGTTGATTTACAATCTGGCGAGCACCAGTGATGAGTGCTTGTACTTGGGCAGTGTGTGTTGCAAGTCTGTGCTGTTCAATGGTCTCGGCTTCCTTCCTGTGTGCTGCATACTCTTGTTGTAACTCTGGTTCGGAAACAGGCGGTTCGATGCCAAAGCGGACGTAGTCCTGGATTCGTTCCAGTACGATGAGTGATGTGCCAGGAGTAACGATGGAGAACTGTCGGCCTATCGCCTCGATGGCTTTGGCATTAACGAACCGGTCAGCACTTAAACGCTCGATTTCCATTGTTGCCCATAAACGCGGTATGCTCATGCCTTGCATTCGGTGTTCAGCGGCATTGATGTTGACCTCTTCAGTCATGGGGTTGCTGCCGTTGATAGTCGTTGTAATGCGCAGTCGTGCCGAGGGTGTTTGAAGGATTCCGGACAGACGCGTAACCAGATCCAGTGGTTGCTTCCCGCGTGGGAGAAGGTTGTCGATCCGTCCCTCAAGCACTTCGACTTCCGAAATTGCTCGTTGATCGGCCAGCAGTTCTACAACGGCATCGCTCACCTGCAGGTTCTGGATGTTTAGATATCGACCACCAGTGTGTTGTGCAATCGACCGCAGGATTGCATGGTCTGTACGTGTGCTGCTGGCAACAGCGTAGATAGGTGTATGACCCAGTGTTGGCTGGTGCTTCCCAAAGGTCGAGATGCCATCACTGAACAACACGGCCATGTCTGCACTGACCGTTGAAAACGGTACGACGCCAAGCTGTGTGCCACCATCCATGGGTAGTTGTTGGA
>JAGFIZ010000065.1 GCA_024103135.1 Bradyrhizobiaceae bacterium
AACACATAACACTCAGATACCAAGCAGATAACACTCGAGTACCAAGCTGACCTCATCCGGACATCGCCGGATCTCAACCGAGCTCGACACCTACCGATGCGCAGATTGCGGTGTAAATTGGCGGACATCTACGTCCAGTATCCGATCGACATTGACCTATGCAATCATCCGCATCCAATCCTCGAGCATGCTGTAGTCTGTTACTTGCGCTGTTAGCTGGCTTGTTGTTGACGCCCACGATCTATGCGCAGCAACCACTCGTTCATCTTCGTGCGGATAGTCTTGCAGTGCTGGCCGACAGCGTCCACGTTGCCGAATGGCAATCCACTACCGACCACAAGCGCTTCGTCGCCGATACGGCTTTTGTTATGCCGACGCTTGTGCGTGACGGCATGAACGGCAAGCCTACGCTGCGCTTCGCCAACGACGGTTACCTCAGCGGTCCACCGATGTTCCCCGTTGGCAAGGACTATACGCTGTATGTGGTCATGCGATGGGATAAGAAGTCGGCCTCGAACAACCTTGTCTCCGGTACCTCGCACGCCTTGTACATGGGCAACACTCCCTACCCACGCGTCCTGCATAACGGCAACTTCACCGACGTCTGCGTGAGCAGCGTTCCATGCAACGGTCCCACCATCGTTCGCGTGGAGTACGACGAATCGGAACATCGCGCTCGCATTGCACTGAACAACGTGGAAGGGGGCGATGCACCTGTACCATCGAATGTCGACTCGACCTTCTACATCGGCTCGTATGCTAAGGGGAACTTCTTCTGGGGCGACATTGCCGAGGTGATACTCTTCGACAGACTCCTCGATTCGACTGAACGCATTGCACTCGAACTACCGTTGCATGCACGATATGACATTCCTCGTGCTACCGATCCGCCTCGGCCAGTAGTGCGATTCACACAGGTACCAAGCCCCCTACACTTCTATCCCGAAGGTGATTCGCTCAAGGTGAGTGGAGTGGTGACGGATGATGCTGTTCGCCGCGTTGACTTTACGTTGGACAGCTCGGGTGTGCGTGTTGACGAGTGGTCGGCTGACGCAACGAGTGAGAAGTCGTTCTCCTTTGCGCGACTGCTCTATGCTGGATTGCATGACTATGCGGTGAAGGGAGTCGCGGAACT
>JAGFIZ010000075.1 GCA_024103135.1 Bradyrhizobiaceae bacterium
CCTGGTGTCACACAACGCATGCTTCGCATCACTACCCCCTTACATCACTCCAGTCTCTCACGTCATGCATGCCAAGCGCGAGAGTTCGTACTCCGAGGTGACCCATAAGTGCTGGTCATAGGCGGACCGGAGAGGTGTGCATGTCGGTGCCTGCGGAACTTTGGCGGCGGCGGCGGGGGAGGGCCCGCAGGGGTAGGAAGGGGGCTTGAGTTTCGGAACAGGTCTAGGTCTTGTGTTCGTCGTTGGCTGCGCCTACAGTCAGTCGCGTCGAGCCGAAAAGAATACTGTTGTTCGTGACGGCATTCGTAGGTAATCGGCGCGCTTCTGTTTGCCTCGGCGAACCTTGCCGCCGGTCACGATGATGCGCCCGTTGGTGAAAGTGCGCTGCTCGCCGATGGAATGCGGGGCTGCTCCCCAACCTGCCTCCACCAATCGGGGCGTGACGAATTCGCGGCAGGTATCCGCTTCAGTGTATACTGACACAATATTCAATTCAATAAAATAAAGGTATTCTCACAAATCTCTTTTTTACTCTCCAATCTTAAGGACTTGGATTTACCAAGAATATGGCCTACTGCGATAACGTTGTGGCAATAGAGTTTTGTACGGGCGCCTGAGTTGCATTCTAGTTCATAGCCCCCTACATCCCCTGACTCTTTCGAGTCCATAGCCATGCATCGCCAATCTCATCGTCCTGGACGATTCCAGTATGGACGAAGCCGGCCTTCTCTAGCACCCTCGTTGAGGCGTTGTACTCGGGTGCAGTCTTAGCAATGACGTCAAGACTGGGGTCGGTTCGTTGAACAATTTCCAATAGTTCCGAACAAGCAAATGTGGCAATCCCTTGCCCCTCGTTCTCTTTGAACGTCCAATAGGCAATCTCAACCCGTCCGCCTTGCGGTTGACCTACGAAACTGCAAGACCCCACTACGCGATTGTCTCGGATCACAACGTAGCCGATCCATGGAAAGTTGAATCCGATCTTGGGATAAAAGTCGGTGTACATCGACAGGAGTTGCTGACAATCCGGAGATGAATACAGTTCGTCCGCTTGGTTTAAATCTTGAGTAATTGGCTCTAGTTTTAATGGTGTCATCGTAGTGTATGTAGTGTGCAAACAGTGATTGCCAGCTACAATCAGCAGGCATGCGATTGTGATATGTGCCGACAGTTGTGGAGTGGTTCAGGTGACATTGAGAAAATCATGGATGGCCTTTGCTACTACATCAGGTTGCTCTTCCTGTGGAAAGTGTCCGCACGCCTCCATGCGAGTGGTCGTTGAGTTCCTGAAACGAGTCTCAAACCTGTCCAGATTGTGTGGCTTTATCACTGGATCTTTCATGCCCCACACAAATAACGTGGGCAGACTCGAGATGATTGGACTCATCTCCCACAGATCCTGAAACCACTCTTGGTCTGAGAGTAACGATCTGGCAAACGCCAGTGCTCCGTTGCGCTGTGCTGCATTTGCAAATGGCTTGGTATACTGTCGCAGGAGACGGCGCGACAATTTGTGTTCACCAAACGAGCTTGGTAATACAAAACGTGGAGAGAAGTTCAGATAGCGATACAAGTACGGAAAGAGCGGACTACGCAGTACTCTACTCATCTTCACAAAATCAGGATCATCATTGCTGCTCCATAGCCACGAGTTCATGATGACTAGACGGTTGAATCTACTAGGGTGACGAATAGCAACATTCAGCCCAATTGGTCCTCCAAAGTCATGAACAACTAAGGTAATGTTTCGTAAGTCTTTCTCAAGTATAAATCGCTCCAGAGTCCGACTGTGGTTCTGTGTGGAATAGTCGTAGTGTTCTGGTTTGTCCGAAAGCCCGAAACCAATGTGATCAACGGCTATGCACTGATAAACGCTGCGTAGATTTTTAACAACGTTTCTAAAGTCAAAGCTCCATGACGGCGTACCATGGACGAACAATAGCATTTCACCTTCACCCTCATCGATGTAATGCAATCGCTGTCCGTCTACGTTGAAGTATTGCGATGCGAAGGGATATTCCGTGCGGTCGAGCCAATCATTCATGTCGGAACCTTCCAATACGAAGAGCGTTGTTTCCAATGTTGTGACCGAGCAAATTGCCAATGCCTGACTACGATTCGATTGCAATATGTGTAGGTCGAGACTCTACGGACAATGTTCGAACACTTTCCGTTTATCAAACTACGACCTGAGTTGTAATTCAGTCGACCTATTGAGTCGAACTACCAACGATTCCACCAGGCACTCGGACGTTCTGACCATTCAAGACATGCCGCGAAACCATAACCCTTTGCATGATTCTTCCTAGACTGTCAAACCAAGGTATGCCAACTATCCCCTTTCACTTCTCAAACAATGAATCATTACAACAAAGGCACGACCCTGGTGTCACACAACGCATGCTTCGCATCACTACCCCCTTACATCACTCCAGTCTCTCACGTCATGCATGCCAAGCGCGAGAGTTCGTACTCCGAGGTGACCCATAAGTGCTGGTCATAGGC
>JAGFIZ010000092.1 GCA_024103135.1 Bradyrhizobiaceae bacterium
CCCGGGTCTTCGGTGAGCTTACCGTCAAGCGCTACATCAATCAACATTCACAACCCATCCTGCGGGCAGAGAACCGTAAGTATCGCGACATCACCATTACGCCCGACATGGACTTCGGCATCGTTGGTGTAGTTCGCTCTTGCATAAAACAATTCTAGCGGAAACGGAAAAGTTATGATCGCAGCAATCCTCATTCAAGATCTCCCTGCCCTGGCACTACAAATGGCCCTAGGGATGCGTAACCAGGTGCTGGTGGTGTCTGGTGGACGTGTAGTGGCACCACACGACGTGGCCGGTATGCCTGTCGAACGTGCACGCGCACTACGTCCGCACTCCTGTCCGCTCACCAGACAGCCAGCCCTAGAACGGGCTGCCTGGGAGCACATCGTCGAGCAGGTGTTTGGCTTTACGCCGCTCATTGCTGATGCAGGAGCTGGTAGACTGTACTGTGCTGTCGATAACATGCCAGCGCTTCAATCACTCATGCACACCACCCATGCTCGGGTGGGCATTGCCAGCACACGAACGATGGCCACCCTTGCTGCGCTGGGTGCACGAGCCGGAGCAATGAACACTGTGTCCGACGACGAGATTAATGCCTACCTTGATGCGCTACCGATTTCCACCTTGCGCGAACTACACGAGCTGGAGCTTGATGCTGCCATGGCCGATCGGCTTGCACTGTTTGGCCTTGCCACTGTTGGACGTGTGCGCAGACTTACCCGTGCTCAGCTCAAGGCACAGTTTGGCGAGCATGGCGTCATGCTACACGAGTTTCTCCAGTCCATCACGGACGCAAGTCCCCTTCCACTCTACGTACCCCAGCCAGTGATTGAATCCACGCAGTATGCCTGGGAGCCAGCAGGCGAGCCAGTCAATCTCGACGCACTCTTGCAACAGGCGCTGACGCAGGCCATGCTTGAACTCGGCGCACAACGGTGTGGTCGGGCAGAGGTGAGCATCGTCGATCAAGCTGGTAACGTCATCGTGAGTACATCACGGATACTTCGTGCACCGACGGCTGATATGCGGCACCTCCTGGTGCAGACAACAACCATGCTACGTGAGCTCATGGATACACTTTCGTCAAGATCACATGTCGGTAAGCGTGCTACGCTGTTGCAGCGTAGCGAGCATGAACGGCATGCGAACATGGGTGGAGAGTACCGTGAGCACGAGCTTCATGTTCAGGCCGATGCTCCGCTACAGGATGCCGAGCCCCTTACTGTCCATGCAATACGACTGCGCCTTGCTACACTCACCGTGATACCACCGTCGCAAGTGTCGCTCTTCCATCGTCCCCCCACTCTCACCGAGGTCACCGCTCCGATGGCTCGCCGCTTCCCGCAAGCCATCAAGCGGGTGACCGTTTTGGATCCGCATGCTTACTTGCCTGACCGTTACGCAAGCATCGATGTGTGGAAGCCTGCCTCGTAGTCCCCTACGTGGCCAGCCCACCGTCATCCCTTGCCTTACTGCTATCTGCGCCAAGTCTAGTTCTTTCGCTTTCATCACCTTCTCACCTACACACGTACTCGCGTACACGCATGCATCTGCTCATGGAGCCAATCGACGTTGCTGGACTTACCACGCCCACGGCATTCTGCTGGAAGGGTTTCCTCTACGAGGTTGATTGCGTACTGGAGTCGTGGACTGCCCGCGGTGAGTGGTGGGGCAAGGAAGAACGCCGGGAATACTTCATGCTGCTCACCCAACGTGGGGTCATGGAAATCTTCAAAGGAAACGAAGGGTGGGTACTGTCGAGAATCGTTGACTAGTTGGCACAGCTCAATAGGTTCCACCCTTTCACCTGTCTAGTGTATGCGTAGATCCCTCGCTTTCACCTGTCTAGTGTATGCGTAGATCCCTCGCTTCACCTGTCTAGTGTATGCGTAGATCCCCCGCTTCCTCCTGTCTAGTGTATGCGTAGATCCCTCGCTTTCCCCTGTCTAGTATATGCGTAGATCCCTCGCTTTCCCCTGTCTAGAGTAGGCGTAGATCCCTCGCTGAGTGTTTCTGCGTCGTTGCTTCGTACAACTGTGTGCTGTACTCGTATAGGTGAGTTTGCAGCGTGAACTACACGCGACGCACAGTAGATGCTCATGTCCACGCCCTAGTCTTGCTAACTACGTCAATCGCATGTTCGGTAGTCTTCGTACACACTCACACTTCTCCTTTCTGCGTGGGGCATCCTCGCCAATG
>JAGFIZ010000096.1 GCA_024103135.1 Bradyrhizobiaceae bacterium
GGGTCGACGATGTTCTGGACATCACCACAAGAAAGCATGGGGGAAAGGGGCTTACGTACAACGTACAGTGGTAGCTGTCTCTCATTGCGAGCTTGGTTTCCATCTCTGCCGCGAGCAATGCCGTAGAGGGTTTCCTGATGTAGGGCTCCCCGACCAGGTTTTGACTTGCGGTGACTGACGATGATGCTGTCAACGGCATCGACGGCTAGCTTGAAGAGACCAGCTATTGGTGCATCCGGGAGTTTGATCTTGTCGTCACGTAGATCCTGATTCAGGTTTTCCGTCCGCGCATTTAGCGTTGAGATTTTCTGAATGATGGACTTGCTGGTGAGGGCGATGGCTAGTGCATCGACGGCGTGATGACGGTGATCGTCCCTGTCCTTCCTGCCAGGTTCGGTGATCGGTGCTACCCATGCTCTACCACGGCTTGCCAGCTCCGGGAGCACGCCATCAAGACCCCACTTCCTACGCAACATGGCTGTGTGTGCACCAGTTGAGGCCTCGACTCTTCCACAAACATGCTTGAGGTACTTCAAGGCAATTCGCGACGTATACCGCGTATCGTTCAGCTGTCGTGCTACAAAGCCCGTGGTTTCGTCGTTACTGAAGCGCTCTGCAAAGACTTCAGGCGTCATCAACAGCTTGCGTTGCTTGCCTGGAGTGATGCTGTGATTGCGATAAAGTGCTGCAACCCGTTCCTTGTAAGAGATTTCGTCAATAATGCCGTGATGAATGGCTTCAATCGGGGTAAGGTCGCTCTTCTTCTGATTGATTTCCCTAAAGCACACAACCTTGTTCTCACGACTATCATCAAGCGTTCGGCTATAAGGGAGAATGTGGTCTACATCTACCGAACCGTTGAAGAGCATGTTGTAGTCAATCCTCTTGCCTGTATACATGCACACTTCACCTTGCTCACGCCAGAGCCTGTACTTGAGTACATCGTGCCTACGTGGATCGTCGACGCCAAAGTCTTGTGTGAGTAGTTGCTTGTCGGCATCATTCTGTGTTCGATTCTTCTTGTTGTCCTTGGCAATCTTTGCACGTTTGAATGCCGGCAGCTTGATTTCCCGTCCCATCTCCACACGGATGATGTCCGGATTGCCCCATTTCTTGACAATGGCGTTGACTACGCGGCGCATCTCGGAGAAAGACCGTTGGACAATGGGATTGCGCGCGTCCGCTGGTGCAAGAGCTGGCATGGAGTTCCCTACCTCGATGTCCAGCATCTCGTCGTGGTGTTTGTATCCTGCATGGACTACCGCAACATTGTAAAGCATGCCTTCTTCAAGGAATGGCAGGATCTTCCTGACGGCCTTGAGCGACAAGCTGCCATAACCATCTTCCATTCTGATCTTGGCAAACTGCAGTGCCTTCTCGTCAGTGAGTCCTAGATGCTTCTTCGCCCACTCTGCAGCCCAATCAACATCGGCGGCAAAATCAAGGATGACCCAGAGGTCATGGAGTTCCTTCTGTGACATTGCCTCCACCCTGCTCTTACCCAACACTTCGTATAACTGGTGTATCGTAGATGGCAGGTCAATGGCTTCAAGGTTAGCCTTTGCATCCGGAAGCTTCTTGGGCCAACCCAGGGCACTCTTCAGTGCTTCCGGCTTGTCCAATGCAAGTTTCTTAGGGATGATGAGCTTACCATTCTTATCGTGCTTTGGCTTGCCAGCTTGTTCAATAGCTGTCATTAACGCAGCACGTTCGCCCCCGGTGAGTTTCTTATCATCGTCTTGAACTCTTGTGGCGGACACAACGCGCAATGCATTCACGCTTTGTAGCATGCGGAAGCGTTGATATTCGGGATGGCTGGCATGACAGCGCTTCTTCATGGGCTCAAAACGACAGTTGCCTACAAGGTGACGTACTGATTTGAGCGGACGCTGATGAAAAACCTTCTTCAGGATTTTGTCGATAACCTCCCGAGGGAGTAGGTCTGGCGAGTGTTTCGCCTGATACTCAAGAATCAACTCGAGTTCGATGCGATAATGGTCACGCAGGGTAAACCTACTTCTCCGCCGCACTTGATGTGGATCGAGACTCTGCAAGTACTCACCAATGGTTCGGAAACCATCCGTAGTAGGTGGAAGCTTGGACAGGATCGTACTCTTGTTGGCCTGAAAGTCCTTGTACCTGCGCAACATCGGATTCAACGCATTATCCATCTCGTTGATACCGGGCTTGGTTCCGTCCTTCGTCCCATCAAAGATTGCTCCGGACGTTTCTTCCTCCGATGCTGCCTTACGGTTGCTCTGGAAACCACGTCGGCTATTGATGTGATCCACAATCCGACCTATCTCGTACGGCTTGAGCTTGGTTGTTAGTGCCTTTGCCCGCAGCTCGTACGGATCGAGCATGAGCACCTTGCGAAACTCTTCGGTATCCGTTGGTAACAGTCCAAAGCGAAACAGATTTCCACGGACAGCATCGGTACGCATACGACGTCGCTCATACTGTCTGCGCAACTGCCGCTTCATTCTACGCTCGACGTTCTTGCTCTGCTCTCGCTCGGTGTTCTTCTCGTTAACGGCTTCGGGGAAGATCCGTACGCCCATGCCGATGATGGATTCTTGTTCGGTGTCTACAAGAGCCCAGCCCACACTGTTGGAGCCGATGTCTAGACCAAGTACCTTACTCATGACGTCCTCTCAGGAAAATTTTGCTTGACATGTTGTGAGAAAGTTGTATGTTCGTCTCGCTTTCAAAGATTTGCTCTAGTCCTGATTCACAATAAGGGCAAGAGTGCCCGCCGAGAAAATTTTCTCGTACCCTGCTTCGGTAGGGTTTTTTTTTGCCTAAATACTTCAGCCCCCTACCCATCGGCGTCTTCCATGCCTTGCTGGAGTGACCTGACCTTTTCCTTGCAGGCGGTGAGGAGGGTTTGAGGAGAGAGCGGACGCATCACGTCGGCCCATGAAACAATCCATGCAATGAGTTCGGGGTTGATGGGCGCCTTGAGATGAAGGTGTAACGATCCGTCACGCTTGACAACAAATCGTTGCGTGGGATGCCAGAGTCGCTCCTGAAAGAATCGTGCTGCCTTTGGTGCAATGCGCAGTGTAATGGGACGCACCTTGCCGCTGTACACTCCAAAGCGGGTCGACCGATAGAGGTTCTCGTCGAATACATGAAATGGCATGACAACGTCGGTTGCCCGCTCTACGTATACAATTCTATCGACGGCCATCGTGATATAATGTCGGTACTTTGGATGCCAGGCCGCAACATACAACCTTCCTGCATGAACAATCAACCTGCAGAGTGCTACAACAAAGGTGCGCTCTACATCATCGTGCAAGGCACGGTAGGTGACCCTGTCCCACGCTACATCACGAATGCCGTTGATCACCATGTCCAATACGTGGTCCGATACCGGCGTGGCTAGTACGCCAGGGGTGACTTCATTCACCAGGTCTGCATCGAATAACACACTGCCGGGGACAACCTTCTCCAGTCGGGCGGCGAGCTTGTCTACGTCGGCCTCGACACTCGTACCCCTAAACTGTCGCAACATGCCCTTGAGTATGTGAACGGCCAGGACTTCGTTGCGAGTAATGCTCACCGGTACCATCGAACGGTACGACGCTGGTATCCAATGACGATACTCACGTCCGTCCTGCTCGGAATGTATGGGTATCCCACCCTGCTCTATAGCCCGGATGTCCCGCTGAATCTGTCTGCGCGATACCTTCTTGCCTTCTACTCTCTGAGCAATACGCTCTGCGAGCTCGCTGGTGGTAAGGTGGTGACCCGACGTGAGCAACGTGAGCATTTCGACAATGCGTCGTACTTGATGCGATTCGGACATATTGCAACCTAATGTGATGTGCGACAAAATACGTCGGGATAGGCCCGATACTTGAATATGAACAGAAAGAGCTTTCTTAGTCTTTTCATTGGTGCGGGCGGTCTGCTCTTGTCGCGGAAGGCGCGGGCTGAGCCCACCTCATCAACCACACAACTCTACGATGTGTACGTTGCTGGCGTGCAGCACCACGATTGTTGGCACGATGGCGAAGCAACGTCAATTCAACCGGGGACGATGCTTGTTGGTATTCGCGAACCAGATAATCCACACGATCACCGTGCTATTGCGCTCTATGCACCAAGTGGACGTAAGGTGGGATACGTACCGAGGTGGATGACGCATATTCCTGCGCGCCTAATGGATGGCGGACACCAAGTGCAGTATCGTGTGGTGAAGTTCAACCGACACGAAGTCGATGCCCCTTGGCACCTGATCAAGGTTGCTATTGAGCTTCGACATTCTGCATAAGCATGCTCAGACACGTTCAGGCATGTTTACCATGCAATGTTGTGCATGGTGCAATGTTGTGCATGGTGCAGAGTCATGCACGGTACATAGTTATGCATGGTGCATCGAGTACATGAGGAACGATCTGCACGAAGCAAGTGCATTGTTACTTGTACATGCAGCTGACTACAATACCCCTACCCTACAAGATCTCCAGCTTGGCAAACACCAACATGAGTTGCTTGCGCTGTCCGCTAAAGAAGAGTACGGTGGCCTTGGCGTTCTGACCGACGCCACTGACGCTTTCGATCTGGCCGACGCCGAACATGGGATGTTTAACTCGCATTCCGGATCGATACTTCGACGTTTGCACTGGCGGTGCAGCTGCACCTCTGCGTGGCATGGCTGCTGGCACGTCGTCTGGTCCTAACTGCGAGTATGACTCGCTGCTTGGCAATTGCGAATAGGATGGTGGTTGCATCCTGTCCACCGTTCTGCCTCGTGCGCCAATCCCTTGGTTGGAGCGCGATGGTGCTGACGGATTGCTCCTGCCAAATGTCCGTTGGTCGCGTCCTACGGCGCCCCCTGCCGTCACCACGCCCGATGCGCTCAGGCATGACGAGTCGATCTCCGACAGGAACTTTGACGGCCGAGTGAAGTTCACTTCGCCGAAGCGGAAACGACGCTCTGCGAACGACAAGACCAGTTGCTCCTGTGCGCGCGTGAGGGCAACGTAGAAGAGTCGACGTTCTTCTTCCTCCTCGCTGGGATCGGTGTCGGCCTTCGACAATGGAAACAGCCCTTGCTCAAGTCCGGCAATACATACGAGCGAAAACTCAAGTCCTTTTGCCGCATGAATGGTCATCAACGCAACGGTGTTATTCCCCAGTTCGGGATCGTCCTGATCACTCACCAAGGCAATCTGTTCAAGGTACTGTGCAAGCGTAAGGTCGGGCTCATCTTCATTGACTTCTGCAACGTGCGACAGCACCCTGTCGATATTCCCCAACCGGTCCATGGCTTCTGCCGTATCCTGCGCCTGATACATGCGTGGCATGCCCGTGGCGTTGATGAAGTTCTGGACAAGGATGGAAGGGGGCTGTGTATCAAGGTATTGTTGGTGTTCGGTAATGAGCTTCACAAAGTCCGTCACCGACGTCTCGATGCGTTTCTGCAGACCACCGATCTTACTTGCCTGTTGCATGGCCTCGAAGAGTGTGATGCCATGTGCCGATGCATAGTCCTGTATGCGCTGGATGCTTGTTGTGCCGATGCCACGTGCGGGCTCGTTAATCACACGCAGCAGACTCTCTGCATCGCTGGGGTTGACGAGTAGACGTAGGTAGGCAATCGTGTCCTTGACTTCCTTGCGCTTGTAAAAGCTCACGCCGCTTACGATGTGGTATGGAATGCTGTCCCTACGCAAGGCATCTTCCAGGGCCTGTGACTGAGCGTTGGTGCGATAGAGGATGGCAACATCCTTGTACTGATAGCCCTGTTCGCTAATCCGTGTGCGTATGACGTGCGATAGTGCCGTGGCTTCTTCCCTATCGTCACGGCATCCCAACAAGGCAATCTTCTCGCCCTCGGGATTCTCCGTCCACAACGTCTTCTTCAGCTGCCCGCTATTATTCTTGATCACGGCATCGGCTGCAGCAAGGATGGTCTTGGTGCTGCGGTAGTTCTGTTCAAGGCGGACGACTGTGGCTTCGGGGTAGTCACGTTCAAAGTCAAGGATGTTCTTGATCTCTGCGCCACGCCAACGATAGATGCTCTGTGCATCGTCGCCTACAACGCAGAGGTTGCGATGTTTCTTAGCAAGAAGGTTCACCACGCGATACTGTGCGCGGTTGGTGTCTTGATACTCGTCGACAAGGATGTATTGAAAACGCTCGTGATACTCTGCCAATACATCGGGATTGTGTTCGAGCAGACGGATCATGTTCAGCAGGAGATCATCGAAGTCCATGCTGTTGTTGTTGCGTAGACGCTTCTCGTACTCCTGAAAGATCTGCGCAACCTGTCTGTCATGCACGCTCCGTGCCTGACTCTCCATTTCGCGCCACCCCTGCATGGCATTCTTCGCAAATGAAATGCGTGTGCGGATGGTGGATGGAGAAAGGACTTGCTGACTCACCCCTAGCTGCGTCATCACAGCCTTGATGGCTGCCAACTGATCATCGGCATCGTAAATGGTAAAGCGTTCCGTGAAGCCAAGCAGGTGGGCATGACGTCGGAGTATGCGTGCAAAGACGGAGTGGAAGGTTCCTGCCCACATGCCATGAGCAACATAGCTGCCAACCAACTTCTCGATGCGCTCCTTCATCTCCTTTGCTGCCTTGTTGGTAAAGGTCAAGGCCAACACGGAGTGTGCCGAGACGCCTTGCTGCAACAGGTACGCAACACGAACGGTGAGCACACGCGTCTTCCCACTACCCGCTCCTGCAATGATGAGGAGCGGACCCTTCGTCGTCTGCACGGCCTGGGCCTGACTTGGATTCAAGCCCTTGAGCAGATCAACGGATGGTGGTTGGGTGGGTTGTGGTATGAAGGGCTGACTCATGTGTGCTGGTTGCAATGGAACGGATGATTGTGACGTGATGTTACGTGATGTGATGAAGATAGTGATTGCGGAGTGCTGACGACAGATGCGGCGCACACTGCTGTAACGGTGACTATTTGTTGCAGAGCAACTGGCGTCTACAAGGCAACAAGGCCAACCTTCTTGTACACCTTACGCAAGACCTTGAGTGCACGCTTGCGGGCAACTTCTGCACCGCTTTCCAGTACGGCATTCAATGCGTCGGTATCTGCACGAATGGTAAGGAACCGTTCACGGATTGGTCGGATGTAATCTGCTACGGCATTGGCAACCGTTTCCTTGAACTCTGCATAGCCGGTAGCGCCACTCCATTGCTGTACGATCTGCTCTACGGGGACGTTGGTGGCCAGGTGCAACAAGGTAATCAGGTTCGAAATGCCCGGACGGTGGTCTTCGTCGAAGACGATGGTCGATTCGGAGTCCGTCACAGCCCGACGAATCTTATTGCGTATCACGTCGTCAGAGTCCACCAGAAAAATCGAAGCATTGGTATTTGGGTCAGACTTCGACATCTTCTTCGTGGGCTCCTGCAAGCTCATGATGCGTCCACCAATGTCCGGTATGTATGGCTCCGGCACATTGAACGTTTCGGAATACCGATGATTAAAACGTTCAGCAAGGTTTCGAGCAAGCTCCAGGTGTTGTTTCTGATCTTCGCCAACAGGGACAACATGAGCGTTGTACACCAGGATGTCGGCTGCCATCAGAATGGGATAGGTGAATAGGCCGACGTTGATATTGTCGCTATACCGATCGCTCTTCTCCTTGAACTGCGTCATTCGCGTACACTCGCCCATTCCCGTCAGACACGTAAGCACCCATGCAAGCTGAACATGCTCGGGCACGTGTGACTGTACGAAGACGGTGCTTTGCTGGGGATCGACTCCTGCGGCAAGGTACATGGCGGCAACGTCAAGCGTCCACTTACGCAACTTGGCCGGCTCTTGCTTGGCGGTAATGGCATGAAGGTCTACAACACAGAAGAGCGAGTCATACTCATGCTGAAGCTTGACCCAATTTCTCAATGCACCAGCAACATGACCAATGGTTAACTCGCCCGAGGGCTGCATGCCAGAAAGAACTACGTGTTTGTCCATTCGCAAAGCTACAGTCTGGACACTTCTTGCATGTTTGTACAATGAAATATCTCCTCGCATGCCTCATCCTGCTCTGCTCGGCTTCGGTCTGGGCACAAGAAGAAATGTCGGACGCTACCGAAACCTCGAACTCATGGATGTTGTTGAGTCTGCATCGTGTGTGGACGCCGCAGCTTAACGGCATGCCCAACGGCGGGTTTGGACTAAGCACATTCTTCAACAACAGTACGGACAGGAGGGTTTGGCCAGGCGTCACCCTCACGTTCACCGGACTCAATCAGCGCTATGCCATGGTGTTAGGGGGCGGTGTAGGTATGTGGTTAGCCGGGACGGGACGGCTTGGCTTGTTCTCCTATGCGATGACAGGTGCAAGCCTGTCTAGTTCAAGTACCATAACGGGTTTCAATTACTTTGCCGACCCGACGGTGACGGTTGGTTGGGCATCGCAGGTTGGTATTGGCGGGTGTGTAGAGCTCTACCACAACATTCGCCTGCACCTTACGGGCATGGCCATGCACCTGTCCAACGAACAAGGGGCAACACCATTCGGTGCACAACTTGGACTGGTGTTTGGCGGACGTTAGCGCAGGTTGATGGGCATACACACGGATCACACAGCAGCGTGCACTACACGAATGCACAGTGACATTATGCAGCGTCAGCCCTACATCACAACAAACCAGTAGTTTTGCAAAACCTTTTGAAGCTTTTCTTCGTGCGCCTGTGAAGATTACCCTAGCCCCCTCCCTGCTTTCTGCTGACTTCACCCAGCTTGCTGCCGATGTTGCTGCTTGTGAGCGTGGCGGTGCAGACGTGTTGCACGTTGATGTGATGGACGGACATTTCGTGCCGCCGATTACGATGGGTCCAGTGATCATGCAAGCCTTGAAGCGCTGCACGACGTTGCCACTCGACGTACATCTGATGGTTACCAATGCCGATCATCAGGTCGAGGAGTTTGCTGCAGCTGGTGCTTCCTGGATTAGCGTCCACGCAGAAGTGTGTCAGCACCTCCATCGCACCTTACAACGCATTCGCTCGCTCGGTTGCAGAGCAGGCGTTGTCTTGAATCCCGTAACACCACTGTCGTTCGCCGAGGCCGCAGCCGAAGCTGCTGACTATGTGTTGTTGATGAGCGTGAATCCGGGGTTTGGCGGACAAGACTTTATCCCGTCCTTCCTTCAGCGCTGCTCACAGCTACGATCCTGGCTGGATACCAACGGTCTTGGTCACGTAGAAATCCAGGTCGATGGTGGCGTCAAGATTGCAAACGTCAAGGACGTGGTAAACGCTGGTGCCAACATCATCGTATCGGGTAGCGGAGTCATGCATGGCGACATCGCTGCAAA
>JAGFIZ010000019.1 GCA_024103135.1 Bradyrhizobiaceae bacterium
TCCGAAGGCGGTTGCGACCATTGAACGCCGACTTCCTATGCTGCTGACGTACTATCAGTTTCCTGCCTCGCATTGGAAGTCAATCAGATCAACCAACGTCATCGAGTCAACGTTTGCTACCATTCGACGCAGGAGCAATCAGACCAACGGCCATGCATCACGTGATGCTGCCTTAGCGATGATGTTTACTCTGGCTAAGCACGCGGAGAGGTCGTGGCGAAGAATCGACGGATTCAATCACATTGCCAACGTGCTTGACGGCATTGTGTACACTGACGGAGAACCCAAAATGGTCGCATAAATCAGCCAACCACAGGTGCCCTCATCCACAACATTTGGAAGTATCCCTGTCGGAATTGGACGCAGGTTAACGGCTCAACCGTACACAGAGGAAGATATTGACCTTCTTAACAACACCGTTAGTCAGTGTGAATCGGCGCTTGAAAGGATGCATCTACAAACGATAATCTTGACGGAGCAAGCCGAAGCCCTACGTCTTTCTGAACTCAGTCAACTCAAGTCATACTTCGTTAGTGGTGTAACACACGAACTTAAGACACCGCTTACGTCAATTCGGATGTTCGCTGAGTTACTTGAGCAGTATGTCGACGCCGATACCGCACGTCAATATCTGAAGATCATCACTGGAGAGAGTGATCGACTTTCACGTTTGGTAGAGAACGTGCTTGACTATTCACGAATTGAACGAAATGTAATGACGTACAGGCGTGCTGATGTCAGCCTGAATGATGTTGTACATCACGCTATGAATGTCATGCAGTACCAACTCGACCAACACGGCTTCACAGTAGAAGACAGCATGTGCGATGCTGACATTTTTGTTTCTGTCGATAGGGACGCGCTTATACAGGCAATCATCAATCTGATCTCCAACGCAATCAAGTATTCGACGAACACCCGAAAGATTACGATAGAAACAGGCCGACGTAGAGGTTTCGTTTATTTCACAATACGCGATAGTGGCATCGGCGTTGCGGAAGGAGACCGTGACAGGATGTTTATGCCATTTGTTCGCCTGTATTCATCTGAGGCACAAGCGATAGGCGGGGCTGGACTTGGGCTCTCGCTAGTGAAACACTTCGTTGATGCACATAACGGGGACATTGACGTTCACAGCGAACTAGGCGTTGGTACTACGTTTACCATCAGCCTGCCAACTACGTAGGGTTAGAGATGAACTTGTAGCCTAGCGTATGAATGGTTACAATATGCAGCGGGTTGGTTGGGTTCTCCTCCAACTTTTTGCGCAGGGAAAGTATGTAATTGTCGATTGTTCGCGTCGTAGGAAAAGCATCATAACCCCAGACGTCGTCTAGAATCATCTCTCGGGTTACAACACGACCGTCATGTTGGACAAGATACCTAAGGAGACAGAATTCTCGTACCGATAGTCTTACCGGCACACCTTTTATCAATGCTTCCTGGCGCACAAAGTCTACGTGCACCTGACCGAATGTAACTTCAGCAACCTCCTTTTCAATCTTGTCACCGGTTCCTCTTCGGATCAGTGCACGGATGCGCGCTAACAATTCAGCGAGACTGAATGGCTTGGACATGTAGTCGTCAGCACCAAGCTCTAGGCCAACAATGATGTCCGATTCCTCACTCTTACTCGTCAGCATGAGAATTGGTGTACGGCAATTGCTTTTGCGAAGAGCTTGACAGACGTCTCTGCCGTTCATTGAAGGCAGCATGAGATCCAGGATGATACAGGCAGCATTTCCGTGTAACGCTTCATGGAGACCGCGCTTACCATCGGCCTCTACCACGACAGAGTAACCTTCTGCCTGCAAGGCGTCGCGTAGGCCTGTCTGAATTGCCAAATCATCCTCGATCACGAGTATTTGGGATCTCATAACTTCCATTCCAAGCCGAAAACTGGTAGTATCCCTAAGTGATATCGAGTAACGATCTCATTGTAACTACCGACCCGTTCAATTTTTCGCACGTTCCGTCTATCCGTAGCATTTAGGACAGAGAGGTAAAGCACTAAACTTGATGCAGTGAAATTGAAACGCTTGTCAACTCGTACATTCAGGGTCATGTATTCAGGAAGATGCGTATCTGCTGGTTGATATGCCGCGCCTCCGGTCGTTGTAAACTGAGCTCCAGTCTCCCAACCAGCCCCCAGATCCCATCCAGCAGTGATTGTTCCTACCCAACGATTGTCAAACATACGATGACGTTCGATTCCATCAGATCCGGTAAAGAAGCTACGTTGAAAGGACAAACCCGTGACCAAATAGAAGTCATCTGACATCTTCTTTTGCAACGTTGCATCAATTCCATAGGCCCTTGCCTTTCCAGTGTATATGAGATCTTGGGAAGGAGTGACATCCGTTTCTCCCGCAGCTTCATCGAGTGGGAATGCGTATCCAATTTTGGAGTTTAAGGGCATATCAGAGTACTGTTTACTGTACGCTTCCAGTGTCACGCGTACTTCATCAGTTGGCTGCCAGGCAATAGACCCGATTGTGTGAAAGGACTTTGTGGCCACAATCATAGAATCAGTACTGTACTGCAGAATGGCGAATGGCGTAGGCATCGAGTACAACCCTCCCGCAACCGCGAGGGTTACGTTATCCCGAACCCGGTAAGTCAACGATCCACGTGGCTGGAACAGTGCTTGTAGCGATGCATCGTTATTCAACAACGCGTCAACGCGAAGTCCTGCCGTAGCTGTAACCAACTCTCCAATGTGTGCTACTGCGCCGACGAATGGTGATACGGAAAGCCAGTTGCATTCTTTGTCAACATAGCCATCCGTGGGAATCAACACACGCGCAGTATTCCACTCACGACGAAGATCAACACCATAGTCGATATCGAACAAAGTGCTTAGTGACTGGTGCGTTACATTTCGCAAGTGAACGTACTGCTCAAGGTAGTTCCTATTGTAGGTGACTAGGTCGTCAATTGGTCGTTGAGACACTTCACTTCCAAGTATTGAGCCAAATGATACTGACGTGTTCATATACCCCGAAGTATCTATGACATACCGCCAGTTTACTCCATAAGTATGTTGGTTCTCGCGCTCTCTATTGACCGACTGACCTGATGCAAGTGCTTCCTCATGATTCCGTGTAAAATCACTAAACACAGAGAACCCAACTATGGTGACCTTGCTATTGTCGCTCACGTCTAGCGTCACTATCTGTTGTGCTGATGCCCAAACTGGATCTCCGACTTGGTTGAGAAAGCTCTTTAGCAGATCTAAGTAGCCTCTAGTGATTGATGCGTACCAAGTTGATCTCATGCCACCAATGCCGAGTGGCCCCTCAGCACTAAGCCGTAGCCCCGTCATGTTAACATCGGCCTGCACCGTAACATCCTCTGCACCCATTGATCTGGTTTGAACATCTACTGCTGACGACAAGCCACCCCACGTCGGTCCATAACCACCAGAATACAGAGACATACTGCCTACGATGTCAGAACTTAGAAAGCTCACCGGACCACCTGTTCCTCCTTGCTTTGGAAAGTAGTTGATACTCTTGAATGGGATATTGTCGACGTAGAATGCATTTTCTGCAGGACCGCCTCCGCGTACTGCAATGTCATTACGACTATCGTCGATGCGCGCATTGGTCGATGATAGTGACAATACACGACCGATGTCGCCCGCAGCTCCAGGTGACCGTCTGATTTCCCCTCGAGTAAACTCAATTGCACTTACCGGGGTTGCATCCTGCAATGGAAAGTATCCGGCAGATACAACTACTGAATCTGCTCGCGAAACTGACTCTCGTAAGATGACGTCAACCAATGTTGTCTGCCCAGGCGTAACAATTATGTCGGCAAGCATTCTTGTTTCATACCCAACACATACAACCTTCAAAGAGTATCGACCAGCAGGTACATGCGCCACTGTAAACTTGCCTGAGTGGTCAGCGATAGCACCGAGCTTGGTCCCTAACACTCGAATCGTTGTCCCCAACAGTGCCCTATTCGCAGTTGCATCAACAACTCTGCCCGTCAACACCCCAGTCTTCACTTGAGCGCAAAGAAGGGTGCTACTAAACACAGTTACGAGCAACCAACAAGCAAGCAGGCAAGTGGTAGTAGGTTGGGCTTTCATCGTATAACTAGAAAACTACCCGATAGGGGAACGTCATCAAGTGTTGCCTGGAAGTAATACGCCCCGCTTTTCAGCGTTGATGTGTCCATGTGAAGCGTTGCAGATTCGTGAACGATAGAAAAGTCTGTATCGACCCTACGCAAGCTCGAATCGTAAACTTCGAAGAAAAGTCCGTTTACAGGTACTATCGGCAAGGTCAACGTCAGATCGTTATCACCTACAATTCCTATTGGTAGTTGCAGTCGTCCTGAGTCTCTATTAACTCTAACACTTGAAGGCTGCTCCGAGAGCACTCTGCCTTCTGCTTTCGGGTTGATTGACTGCATCCTGGCTACATAGTCCAGAAGTACCATGAACTCCGTCGTGTCTCCGTGAATCACGACATCCTTCGCATCAATTCCAAGGATCGAGAAAAACGCCAACACAAACTCGTTGGCTGTCATCGAATAGGCTCTTCCAGGCTCGATGACATGATCCTGAATCATAACACTCGTTAGTCTACTTCCGGGTTCGTTTCGTGCATCATAGGTGTACTTCATCCCTGAGCATTGAATAAGAAACTCGTCGTTGACGTCAATTGTCGAAAGGCCATACTCGAGTCCTTTCATAATGTCTGCTCCAGAAACAGTACAGGTCACCATTCTGTAGCCCAAACCGTTGTCAGCATTGAAACCGTAGCCAATAGACCTGAAAACATCAGACCCAACGAGTGGGCCACCATACAGTGGTTGAGCCATCGAACCTCCTGGCTGTATGGCTACGTCCGTCTTGCCAAACTCACGGAACGCATCCGTAACGAGGTTCCCTAAAGGGGTATCATGATAGCCTGGTTGAATAAGGTCTACGGCCTCTTCCAGACAGTCATCATTCGCCTGTGCTACGGCTTCAGAATACATTGGAGCATAGCTTTCTTCGATTCCAGCAACTAGTGTAGCAACGGCTGCCGAGATTGCTGGGTCTTCTTCCACCGATTCATCAAGTGCATCTACACGTGCGTCCAGCAACTTCACGACGTCATCTTCAACAATAAGATGCACTTGTCCAATACTGCGATAGAATGCCCCAGCCTGGACGATCGGAACACCCGCTGATACGTCGCCTGACTCCATGCTATTGTGGTCATGCCCACCAACAATCAAATCAATTCCCGGTACGTTCTGTGCAACAACCTTGTCCAGATTCTTACCTAGGTGTGAAAGCAAAATGACCACAGTACAGCCTGAGTCTCTTAATGCTTTCACATTGGCATCTGCATAGACGAGAAGTGCTGTATCAAGGATAGCAGGCGCTGGCTGGGAGAGCAGGTTGGTCTCAGGGGTTGTCAAACCGAAGATTCCGACCTTCAGCCCATGTGAAGAAACAATGGTGCGGGACTGGATAAAACGTGCAAGCCCTTGTACATCATTCGTGGGCAACACGAGATTTGCCGAAAGGAGAGGGAATGCCTGTCCTTCGGCAAATGCCGATTCAAGAGATGCTTGTAGCACGGTGGGGCCAAGGTCAAACTCATGATTACCAATTGTCATCGCATTGAAACCAATTGCTGACATAAGCTGCATCTCAGCTACGCAGAAGTACTTCTGGTAGAACAAGTCGCCCACACTAGCGTCACCTGCATGTAGTACAATAGCCTCAGGATCGTTATTTCGGACACGCTGTATGTACGTGGCTGCGCGTGCTATACCACCGACTTTGCCTTCGAGATTCGCATTTCGAGGTCCACCTGGAGCTAGATTGGAATGGGTGTCATTGACATGAACGATTGTAAGTGTATCGGCGGAGGCACTGTTCATTGACATAACGACAAGAAGCAGTAAAAAACAGGTTTTCATCGCGGCCCTTATGGAAATGTTGGAATTGGGGGCGAAACTAGTCTGCCCGCTCTACCGCGTTGTCAGCACACCGTCATCGTCTTGTCAAAAGAATGTCATGGGCGATTCCCCTCGGCTACTCAATTAGATGTATCTGATACGAAGTCCTTGGGAATCGCCGCGTAGGCGCGTCAATACGTCAGCGATCACAGATGAACTGGTCGGATTAGTTGCCCGTAGTCTTGCGCTTCCCCCGCAACACACACTTGACTAACAGTGAACTGTTCACCCAATACCATGTTACACTTGGTGGTCGACGATGGCAAGAAAACAAGCAGGTGATCTAAACGATGACGCATTTCGCGCCCAAGTGGCAGCATTGATTACCTATCTGAAGGTGCCAACCAGTTCGGAGGCAAGTCAACCGGGAGTCAACTTTGAGACGCTCCGCAAACCAGCTCACGAGCCCAGCCGTACACGCGAGGGCGAGGTGGTCAAGTCGGACAAACGGCGAATGAGTGAACTTGATCAAGAGCGCAAGGCAGCCGGGATGGAGCGCAACATCGTACAAGCGGTCGAGCGCATCGTTCGGAGTGCAGACTTGTGGGCTGAGCAGAAGCGACGATTTCGGTTCACGATGGATTCTACGCAGACATTGGCACTGGTACCGAATCTGCCACAACGATCGTTTGAGGTAGTGCAAATCGATCGGGTGTGGTTGAGCGATTTCACAGAGCTGCCGTGCCGCAATGGCAAAGCCTACGCGCTGGCCATCATGGACTTGTGCTCGCGTCGGATCCTGGGCATCACCGTCTCGTACACAATGCAGACGCAAACACTGATGCACGCGCTGGATCAGGCATGCAAACTGCGTAAGACTCTTCCCAAAGAACCCCTGATCTTCCACTCAGACCGTGGCAGTCAATACAATGCAGACACGTTCAAAACGGACGGAACGGAGCTTGCCGAGTGCAATATTCGACAGTCCATGAGCGGTGTCGGCAATTGCTACGACAATGCTCCAATTGAGTGGTTCTGGTCACGTATGAAGCATGAGTTGCGCCATGACGCCCTCTTTGATGATCTCCACAAACCACGTACGGCTGTTTATTGATGGGTTCATCGATTCTACAACCGATAGAGAATGCACTCGGCATTAAACTATATGACCCCTGTTGACTTCGAAGCGCAACATCAACACAAACACTCTGAGCTATCTCGCCGTCATTGATCGTAAGGGACCTCAAACGGTTAGCTGGCCTGCGATTCCGCGTAGATTACTTGGCGGAAGCTGAGTCGTGCCATGCTGGTATTCCGGTTCGTACACGCTTACTACCACCCAGGACTGACGTTACAACACCTGCACTGAAGCACCAGCTCTGAACCATCGCGGTGGGATCGTAACCCAACCAGTCTCGATGTACGATGCACTGGCGAGGTTCGTTGCTTCTGCAAACAGGGTTATACTATTGAATTGACGGGAGAGCTTGACATCGTGGGTGACGTAAACCGTGGGCTTCGTTACACGCTCCACAGTTCTGAGAAGGTATGTGAACTGGACAGAGAATGGCAGACATGCCCTCGCTTCCACGATGCCGAGAAAGGATAGGTTGTCTGCAATGTAGCGCGTGGATGTCGGTGCCGATGCAGTAACCTTCTGGAGAGTCAGCCCTGCCCTGAGGTAGCGGATCAAGCCAGTGGCAAACGAAAGTCCCGAGCTGAGGTCAAGACCAATTACGTCGACGGTATTAATATTGGCAGCTGTTGCGAAACCGCTGCTATCGGCAATTGCATAGTCAATAACATTCGTGCCATGCCGTGAGAACAAAGCGGCCTGCATGTGGTGGTTGTTAGCTGTCCGACGATAGCCGACTTCGGCTGTGAGTGCGCTCTCGGGGACAAGGTTCGCGTTACCTGACGTTTGATAGTCCGTGTAGTACAACTCCGTGTACGTAGGAATGCGGCCACTGCGTTGAATGTTTGCGTAGAGCACGTCAGCCGACTGCTCATTTGTACCTGCATCGTATGTGAACTCCAGTCCGCCCGTTGGTAGTGGCGCCCTATCGGTGAACGTAACAACACCAAGTCCACCACTCACACCAAGTCTGCCCATGGTATTGGCATACTCTGCCATGATGCTCCCCCGCCACCGCGCGTGGTCGCCAAGATTGGAGCTGTGTATTGCATCATGGCCGACTTCTGCGAGCACCGATACGTGTTCCGTGTTCGTTCCTGTGCGGTAACCTACTTGAAACAAGTGAGCATCAGTACGATGTGTGTTGTGGTAGAAATCCGGGTCATTCCTACGCAGGACGAAATCGTCGTGGTTAACCCGTGACCCAAGTCGGAACGTCAAATCCGATGATGCATTCAAGATGGTTGTTGCTTGAACTCCACCGACATACGTGTGCACCTTCTCATACTGATCTGGGAACCTGGGCGAATAGAAACCATTGGCACCAAATGCCTTGCTATTCACACCGAGCACGATGGAGGCGTTCCAGTTTCCAGAATTCATCACACCGTGATACATGCCTGAATACACTTCTACATCGGTATTGTGAACCCAGCCGTTGTGTTGCAAACCCGCAACGCTCAGCTGATGGGCAAGCAGACCTGTTTCAAACTCTCCACTTAGCCGACCTTCCTTATAACCAACGTCGCCCCCTACCACTGATGCATGTAAGCTCGATGAGCGTGGACGTTTGAGGACAATGTTGACGGCACCATCAAGTGCTCCCGCACCAAAGAACCTGGCAGCGCCGCCTTTCAAAACTTCGAGTCGAGCAATATCGGTGGGTAGGAATGGTAAACTCAAGGTGTTGTGGCCAGTCTGCACGTCGTTAAGTCGAATCCCATTCAACAGTACAGCCGTCTGCTCGAAGGTACCTCCGCGTATAGCAACATCGGTCTGCACGCCAAGTGCTCCGCGACGTCTGAGGTCCACACCTGGAACGTAGGCCAGAGCGTCCACGACGTTGCGCACGGGTTGTTCGGAAAGGGTCGCCGAGTCGACCAGCTCTACAGTAAATGGTGCGTTGGTTATGGCTCGTTGAACCAATCCTGCCGACACCTCGACACTGCGAAAGGCGATAAATGAAGTGTCGCCCCTTGCTGTGTCAACTTGGGATAGCACCACTGTTGGTATTACTACCAGGCACAGGCAAATAGCAAGCGCTTTAAACATTGATCCGTGGTTGTGGTATTACAAAGGACGGCGAAGATAGCGTTATGTCCGTGTACCGTATGATGAGTGAGCACAACAGAATCAGTGCTGCCGGTTTTATGGTACCCGGGGTCTGTCCGATGATACAACAGGTAGTTGAAATCCCATTGCCAAGGTTTCGCTACGCCATATCTTTCAAACAATGAACACACTAACGATTCCTCGAGAGCTCGGTTTCGTCATCATTGCAGGTCTAATCCTACGAATAGCCGTTCTCTTTGCTACACCAATGGGCGAATTCGCAAAGTACGAGCAACTAGTCATCGCAGAGCATATCGTATCGGGCAATGGATTCTACATGGCATGGCCGTATATGCCAAGCGACCCCGAGAAGCTTGCATTACTAACGTCGGACGTACCACTATACTCAAGTGCATTCATGCCCCCGTTCGTACCAGTAGCACAGTCGGCAGTGTTTGCTGTATTCGGTGTCAGCACTGTTGGCGTGTATGCTATGCTAGTCATTCAATGTCTAGTGGGTGCATTGATTCCGTGGCTTGTCTACCGCATTGCACTTCGCCTAACCACTAGCCGACAAGCGTTATTCGCCTCTGTCTGCTCAGTACTGTTCGTACCTGGTCTACTCTCGTCTGCAACTCCCTCGGGTGCTGTATGGTATAGTGTTGCAGGTCTGCTAGTCGTAGACATTGCTCAGAGACTGAACGATTCTTCACGTAACAAGTATCTACTTGGCCTAGTACTTGGTCTGCTTGCACTCATGCGTTCAGAGTTTCTTGCGATTGGCTTGGTTATCGCAAGCATTCCACTGTTTCAACGTCGGTGGAGACAAGCCATTACCGTCGCTGCCGTGATGCTCGCCGTCGTTTCGCCATGGTTGGCTCGCAACGCAATTGCGTTTGGCAAACCAATTGGAATCATCTCGCATCCTTGGCGAGAAATCTGGCGCGGTGCAAACGAAAGAGCTATTGGTAGTGGATACGGTGCCGACAAGGAAGAGATCTGGGAAGGCAAGCTGTTCCCGCAGATCACGAAGCGGCTTGACTCAATACCAATTGACAATGAGTTCGAGCTGCATGCAGATGCCGTCTTCAAGGATGAGGCAATGACATACATCAAGAACAATCCTGCACATTGGGCAGGACTTGGATTAAAGAAGATGGCGATGCTTTGGACAATTGATCCCTACTATCCGCGCGGTCTTCACCCAGCGTACATTGCTCCTACGCTTATCACAAGTGCTTTAATACTCTGCGGACTCGCATTCGCCCTTGTTCAGGGAAGACCTATACTGCACCTGGCCATCATCTTGTCATGTCTGACAGCATTGTTTGGCGTAACGTACGTCTTGCCACGCTACCAAGTCTACGTGCTTACCATCGGAATGCCCCTGATCTCGTGCATTCCGTTACCGCAATTGACGGTGCTTCAGCGACGTAGGGTGAAGCAATAGGGACTCAGACTACTTTGCCTTGCCTTCTTCAACCGAGGCCTTGTTGTAGGGCGTGATGAGTTTCTTAAGCGCATTTGCGGCTTTACGGGCAGCTGCTGCATCCTTTTTCTTTGTGCTGTTATGTGCTGCTTGAAACTCCGTGAATAGTCGGGTCATCTCTTCGTACAGTTCTTGCTTTGACATGCTAACGCCTCCTTATTTGAAAAGCACCTTAATGGTATCATCCAAGTATAGCACTTCTTGATGTAAGTCTAGTACTTGGTCGTACAATTCCCTGGTGACTCAACCGCTGTCACCGATCGTCTCTATGCCGAGATTGGGCAGTCCACATACTGTGAACCACACCCGTCCACCTACCACAACGATGGCGATAGCAGACTACCCTGGCTTAGCGTTCCTGCTGCCGATATTCTTGTAGAACATGGCGTAACTAGCCCTGTAGGTAGAGATGGATCAAGAACATGTCGACCTGTTTGTAAAGGTTTTATCTTCGCAGAGTCGGTAGGGTTCACAAAACCAGAGAACTACAAGCCCCCTACCCATTCCATCCATCACAACCTACGTCTATGGAAAAAATCATTGTTGCAAACCCGATTGTAGAGCTTGACGGCGACGAGATGACGCGAATCATCTGGAAGTTCATTAAGGACAAGCTGATCCTGCCCTATCTGTCCGTAGATATCAAGTACTTTGACCTTGGTATTGAGCATCGCGATGCAACAAACGACCAGGTGACGATTGATGCAGCAAACGCAATCAAGGCCCACAATGTGGGCATCAAGTGTGCAACGATTACGCCTGACGAAGCACGCGTCAAAGAGTTTGGTCTTAAGCAAATGTGGAAGAGTCCAAACGGCACGATTAGAAACATCCTTGATGGAACGGTGTTTCGTGAGCCAATTGTATGCAGCAACGTTCCTAGACTAGTACCGAATTGGACGGCACCGATATGCATTGGACGTCATGCACATGGCGACCAGTACCGTGCGACGGACTTCCGTACCAAGGGTCCAGGCAAACTCACCATTACCTTCACCCCGGATGATGGTGGTGATGCACAGTCGTTCGAAGTACACACGTTCAAGGGCGATGGCGTTGCCATGGCCATGTACAATACCGACGAGAGCATTCGTGGTTTTGCACGCGCATGTATGAACCAAGCCGTAATGAAGAAATGGCCGCTCTACATGAGCACGAAGAATACCATCCTCAAGAAGTACGATGGTCGCTTCAAAGACATTTTCCAGGAAGTGTTCGATACCGAATTCAGTAAACAGTTTGCAGACCTCGGTATCACCTATGAGCATCGCTTGATTGACGACATGGTGGCTGCTGCACTAAAGTGGAATGGCAACTTTGTTTGGGCTTGCAAGAATTATGACGGTGACGTGCAGAGCGACACCGTTGCACAGGGTTTCGGCTCACTTGGCTTGATGACTTCTACCCTCGTCACACCTGACGGAAGTACGATGGAAGCAGAAGCAGCACACGGTACCGTCACACGTCACTATCGCGATCACCAACAGGGCAAGCCTACATCGACCAACCCCATCGCTTCGATCTTTGCTTGGACAAGGGGGCTAGAGTTTCGTGGTAAACTCGACGGCAACGCTGCCCTGATCAACTTCTGCTCGACGCTTGAGCGTGTATGCGTAGATGTGGTCGAGAGCGGACGTATGACAAAGGACCTTGCCGTCTGCATCCATGGCAACCGCGTCAGTCATGGCGAACACTACCTCTACACGGAAGAGTTCCTTGACGCAATCGATCAAGAGCTTCAAAAGCGGCTGGCCTAGTACGCACAGTACACCTGTGTATCGTGCCAAGCTGTCCCTTGCATAGGGATAGGCAAAGTCATGACCGACGACCTCATCACGCAACTCTGCCTGCAACCTCACCCAGAGGGCGGTTTCTACAGAGAGTATTACCGTGCCGACGTAATGGTCAGCACGGCTCGTGGTATGCGTCCAGCATCGACCGCCATCTACTTCCTACTTGGTCCCACCGATATATCTCGGCTCCATCGAATACAGAGCGACGAGCTATGGTGCTGGCACAGTGGCGGCCTAATCACGCTCACCGTGATCGCTGCGGACGGAACTCTCACCCAGCACGTGCTGGGTCCGCCCTCCCAAGGCGGATCCTACACAATCGTTGTCCGCGCTGGCCAATGGTTTGGTGCAACGACGAACAACCAAGGAGTTCTGGTTAGTGCTGTGGTAGCACCCGGTTTTGACTTTGCCGATTTTGAGCTCGGTTCGCGCCACGAGCTCGAGGCAGCCTACCCACACCTTGTCGATCACATCCGACGTCTCACGTAGTACAAAGCCCCCTACCTCGACATTTCGGAGCAGCCTGGCCAGGTAATGGTAGTTACGCGTCAACTACGTAACTTGCCACATGGCAAAAACAGCACAAACAAAGAAGCAGAAGGTTAGCTGGGTTCATCCTTGGACCAGTAAGCAGTTCATGTACCTTGGCATCGGCATTGCCGTCATTATCGTTGGCTTCTTGCTACTTGCGACGGGCGTTGGTTCTGGTTGGGACAATCCACTTGCTGTAAACGTTGCACCTGTTGTTCTTGTGATTGGCTACTGCGTTGTTGTACCGTGGGCAATCATGAGTGGATCAAAAAAATCTGACCAACAATGACGTCTTCTGTGCGACCAGAAGATGAGGTCGCGATTCTCGATAGAACAGAACGTCGACTTCGATCTAAACGAACCTTGGCTCTTGCCGGAGAACTCCTCTGGCAAATACGGTTGCTTGTTGCAATGATGCGCGACAAGACGTTTGTGATGACGTGGAAGGCCAAGTCAGTCATCCTCGGTGCCTTGGTCTACTTCCTTCTACCAACTGATGCAGTACCGGACATACTTCCAATCGTCGGATTCGTCGACGATAGTGTTGTCATTGGTGCCGTGATCAAACAACTTTCTCAAGAGATTGCTCGCTACAAGGAACATCGTTCGTGGAACTCGTAAACGGCACTTACAACATTGGTGGCGTAGCCATCTCAGATCTTACCGCGATGGCTGGACTGCCTGTTTACGTCTACGACGCAGCCGTAATCGAGCGTCAAGCACGGCGTCTATCACAAGCGTTTAGCGGCTTCCCACATCGCATCATGTTTGCCGCAAAGGCACTCACCAACGTGAACGTACTGGCGTATATGCGGACGCTTGGCGTAGGCCTCGACACCGTGAGCATCGAGGAAGTGCACCTTGGATTGCATGCCGGATACAAACCGTCCGAGATCCTCTACACGCCAAACATGGAGTCATACTCCGAGCTTGCACAGGCAGTTAGCCTTGGTGTGCAAGTAAACATTGATGCAATCTCGGTGCTCGAACGCTTTGGACACGATTATGGCAACAGTGTACCAATTGCCATTCGTGTGAATCCACACATCATGGCCGGTGGTAACGACCGGATTAGCACGGGACATATCGACAGTAAGTTCGGCATCTCCATCCACCAGATGCGACACGTACAGCGCGTAGTTGCGAGCAATCGTTTGCACGTGAACGGCTTGCACATGCATACCGGTAGCGACATTCTTGATGCTGACGTGTTCTTGCAGGGGGCTGAGTTGTTACTGGAAATTGCAGAGCAATTCCCCGATGTACGATTCCTGGACTTTGGTAGCGGATTCAAGGTGCCGTACAAACCCGACGACATAGGCACCGATGTCGAACTGCTAGGTGAACGCCTTGCTGCTCGCATTCAGGCATTCAACGCAACACGCAACCAACCAATAGAAGTGTGGTTTGAGCCCGGTAAGTTCTTGGTGAGTGAGGCAGGACACTTCCTAGTACGCGTTAACGTGATCAAGCAGACTACTGCAACCGTGTTTGCTGGCGTCGACAGTGGTCTCAACCACTTGATTCGGCCAATGATGTATGGTTCTCACCACGAGATCGTCAATGTCTCGAATCCCGACGGAACACCGCGGATTTACACGGTCGTAGGTTATATCTGCGAGACGGATACCTTCGGCTGGGACAGGAAACTCAACGAGGTCCGTGAAGGTGACGTACTGGCCTTTAAGAATGCCGGTGCATACGGATACTCCATGAGCTCGAACTACAATGCACGGCTCCGTCCTGCCGAGATTTTGGTAAAGGACGGACAAGCACACATCATCCGCAGACGCGAGACCATTGATGATTTGCTAGCTACGCAAATCAAAATCTCAATGTAACATTTACGCTGTAGTTAAAGAAGTTCAGCGGCGCCGCCGTATCGAATGGCCAGTTCATTTGATTCTGCCGTAGTGCTTTGAAGCCCATGGTAATGCCATTTCTTACGATGAAGTGAATGATTGGCACAGCCCATGGCGAGCTTTTTCCAACAGCCTTTACAAACTCATTTCCGATGGCAGACGATATTGCTTCGATTGTACCGCTCATTAACCAATACCAGAACATGTGTCGCTCATACATTTGCGTCCACTCAAATCCGACGCCAAGCGAGACTGGTTCTGCAATGGTATAGCCAATGCTAGCCCGTGCACTCTCGCCAAACCTTAGTCCATCAAAACGATTCTGCAGCTGTGCTGCAATGGCACTATCGGCCCCGATTGACGGGAACGACAGGACAGACCAGTTTAGCCCAGCGGACGAGCTGCCTAGATCTAGTGAACTTGTGCCGGCTTCATTCAATGCGTAGCCATAGGATTTTGACACTTCAAGGCCAAAACGCCATGATTCAACGGATGCCTTGCCCCCTAATGAATCACCGGCCTTACTATAGTGCAGGTGTAAACCGCCGCTGTTGCGCTGAATGATGGTCGAAGCAAACTCAGTGTTAGAAGTTCCATAGCCAAACACTGCTCCAAACGTTGTGCTGTTGACGAAGCCTGGCTTGCTGTCAAACGTAAAGGTCGTTGTCCCCCCTGTTACTGCCATGTATGGCTTTTCCAGTTCGACAAGCTTGAGGTCAAGCGTGTTCTTCATAACCTTTGTTGTATCGGTCTGAGCTCCAACGTGCAGTGTACATGTACATACAAGCACAACGGTTGCAATCGCGAGACTTAGTAAGTGTTTCATCACACTATTCCTCACTTGGTTTTGAATCCGAATCTGGTTTGTGCCGCCGACTACGCATTTTACGCTCGGAAGGTTTCCGTGGATCAAGATTTTCCTTGTACATGAACATGTCGGACGTGTAGACCGTGCTACGTCCTGGTTCTTTGCGGGTTCGCCTTTTAGCTACGCCAAAGCTCATGCGCCCCTTGCCCGATCCTTTTCTCCCAGGCCTACCTTGGTTGCCTCTTCTATTGCTGGCTTGACGGGTTAGTGGCGATTCCGAGGTGAGTGGTTGCACGTCACCGTTGTAGTCAGGGCGTGGATGACGTTGACCTTGCCTGCGATCACCTGTACGGTGGCGATTCCTGTTCTGTCCTCCATGCCGCTGCCCACCGCGCTGATTCCTATTGCGCTGACCGTCACGCTGCGATCTATCCCGCTGTCCATCATGTCCCTGCCGATCATAACGTCGTTGATCGTCGGCATCGTCAGGCCGACGATTGTACTGGTACCCATCATTGCGTTCTCTTCTGTCGTATTGATCGTTTCGGTGAGAGCGCTGATGTCCGCCAGATTCGTGACTCCGCCGTCTACCACGACGTCCACGATCTCGATACCCACGATCTCGATATCCACGGTCGCGTCGGTCTCCTTCTGCAGGGAGCGAAGTCTGCTCGGAGGGCGATGCTATGACGTCCTGTTCTTCCCCGCCCGCTGCTTCGGCAGTTACGGACTCCTGAACGGTATCGATTGGTGTCGGATCACTTGTTTCGGTAGAATTCTCAGGGTCTTCGGACTTGCGTTTAGGTGGTCGACCACGTTTACGGCGCTCTGGACTCGTTGCTGCAACGTGCTGGGTCTCCGTAGTCTCACTGCTAGCGACGGTGCTGTCCACTTGGTCAACTGAAGTCGCAACTGTTGCTTGATGCTCCTCACGTGCAACATCAGCTGAAGCATCTTCTGGTCGTCTGCTACGCCTTCTACGGCTGGCTTCATCAGCCCTTGATTCAAAGTGTCTGCCCTGATCGCGGTCATCACCGCGTTTGTTGTCGTGTTTGCTGTCTTGTCCGTTGCCTTGTTTGTTGTTAGGGTTGCCACTGCGTCCGTCGCCATCACCGCGTCTGCGAGTTTGGTCTCGTTGATGACTTCGGTTGCGTCCGCCTTGGTTTCTGCCAAAGCGATTGCCTTGATTTCTACTATTTCTCCCCTGTGAACGACCGCTTGAATCTAGTGGTTGCTCAGGGTCTGGTTGCTCATCGAATGCCCGTTCAGGCCGATGGCTTGAATACTGAGGGTTCTGCCCTCGTACATAGGATGGGTCGTAAGCCGATGGAGGTTGTGAGTATTGTGAAGATCTACGCTTACGGTTATGAAGCAGCGATGTGGTGCTTTCATTCGTAAGCGGTTGTTGTTCTCCATCTCCCCCGCGGCGCCTGCCGCGTCGGCCACGGCCTTGTCTGCCGTTGTTCTGCATGAGTTGTGGGGTAAGTAACTAGGTCTGTCGTAAGAGACTACGTGTCTCTCATCTGTGCGGCACAAATTGTTGTGCTCTGATAGAACGCCTATGAAAAAATACGAAAAATCAGTTCTCGCGCCACTTGATGCCACAGCCAATGGCCTTGGTTGTGGACACTTCGGGCACGTTTCCCTTTTCGAGTGCAGCGATCGCATCTTCTACGAAGCGTGCCTCGACTGCTGTCTCGTCGCGTGGATTGTCGTCAATCGCTCCGATGTACTCAACCACAAATCCCGTCTTCGTGCTACGCAGCAAGAAGACGTGCGGGGTACGCCGTGCACCGTATGCCTTAGCAACAGTCTGATTGCCATCAGCAACATACGCGAACGTGTAGGCACTATCCTTGGCGCGCTGTTGCATGTGCTCAAAACTATCCTCGGGCTCGACGGCGGGATCGTTAGGGTTGATGGCCAGGACAGGCCATCCGGCTGAAGCGTACTTCGCGTGGAGCTCCTTGATGCGCTTCTCGTATGCTTGGGCAAATGGACAGCTATTACACGTAAAGACCATGATGATGCCCTTTGCTCCGCGATATGAAGCAAGCGAAACCATTTGACTGTCGACGTTCATGAGTCGGAAGTCCGGCGCCTTACTTCCAATGGTCACGCCTTCGGGCAACGCAGAGGTGTACTGTGCTATTGTTTGTAGTGAGCCAAGCACTAGGATTACGAAGGCAAGGATTGGAAGGGGGCTCATGGTAACCGCGCAAGAAATGTGGTAATCGTTGTCTCTAGTTGCTCGTATGAAAACTCTTGTTCAAAGAACTCACGGAGTTTCCCATTGTTGTTAACGACAAGGGTTGCAGGAATGGATCCACCCCATTCTTTCGATACTCGATCAATCCAGAGATGAGGTTTGTCTTCGTCCAACAACACAAGCTCTGCAGTATAACCACGCTTGGTGTAGAACTGTTCGACTTTGTCTATCTGCCTTGGCTCGTCCAGACTAACAAGGAGAACCTTAACAGGACGGTCGAACTCTCGCCTGCCCAACTTATCGAATGCACCAAGTTCCTTAACACATGGTTTGCACCATGTAGCCCAGAAGTTCACAACGTACGTTGTATCGGCTCCGCCAGCAATGCGCTGTTCTAGCTGGTCGAGCTTGATTAGTGGTGGTGCCGAGGGCACTGCGCACAACAGGTACAGTGCAGTTACAAGGGTGCTCATCGAATTGTTGGACCAATTGGTTCTAGCATTTCAATTCGGTCGGTATTTACGGGATTACGAGAGACTTCTGCAGAAATAGGGTAGGCCTCAAGTGCAGAATCAAGTGCTGGAGCAAGGAATGATTCGATTGATGTTCGACTGTTGTCAAGCAGCCATTGTTCTTTGAGTTTCGGCGAGATAACAACCGGCATGCGCTGTTTGCTGTTGTGTATGACGGACATGAGGGTGTTTGCTTGCGTAGTCAAAATCGAGAAGCTTCGTCTAACCTCACCCGTGCTCTTGTCCAACCAATCCTCCCAAATTCCTCCAAGCAGTAAAACCGATTCTGACTGCGGCTTGATGTAGTATGGCTGTTTCCGACTACCGTTATGTTGCCACTCCACAAAACCATCAAGAATCAAAAGCCCCCTACGATCCTTTATCGCCGATCGAAATGATGGCTTTTCGAACACTGTTTCAGAACGAGCGTTCAGCGTCTTGTTGGCAATGTCCACTGCTGCCTCTGCGTTCTTTGTCCACGACGGAACAAGTCCCCACGAAACAAGCTCGATACTGTCAGGCCGAGCACTTGTGATAAAGGGCAGATCTGGATGTGCGAAACCGCTTACATGCACGTAAGGTTGGTAAACATCGGATGCATCGAACAATGCACCGACGTCTGTTTCAACAACATGCGAGTTGCGATAGATCGATACCGTAAAGCACATAGCTGCACAACTGACTGTCAGGCAGCCCTTTACCCTAGATCTCTGCCTTTACCGGCAGATCGAACTTCCCATTCTTTACCGTGATGGTTGTTGCTGCTGTACCGGCCTCGACAAAGGATCCGCTGAAGGTTCCCTTAGCTCTACCACCTATGGCATCGTACTGGCTTATCACAATGCTACCAGAAGTGGCAATGAAGGTCTTCTTTGCATCGCCGTAGACCAAGCTTATGGCATTACCTTGCACAGCGTCTACAGTGAACGTTCCTACCTCTGCCTTGCTGGTGAGCATGGATAGCATAAAGGTTTCGTTCTCAACGGTCGTGAGACCACCAAAGACGAAATTGCCCGTACCAGAAGCGGTCGACGTGTAAGCGATCTGCGTTGCTTCGTCCTTATAGCCGCGCCAATACCCGTTTGAATAACCATTACCATCGACGGTAAACTGGTTATTGCCATTCGTCTTATCATCATTAGGATTGCTTGGCGTAGTACTGCTTGTGCAGCTTGAAAGGAAAGCAACACAGCAAACACCGGCAATAAGAAGTCTCAGCATACAAGCTCCTGAAAGTGATTAGAGCAACGGTACGAGCACCACTGCTAGAAGAATTACAATACCGATCATCATGAGCAGTGCATAATTCTGTGCAACACCAGTTTGAATCTTGCGAAGCACTCCGGCACCTGCACCAACTACCCTGGCTGAACCGTTGACGATACCGTCGATGATTACTACGTCGACAATCTTCCACAAGAAATCACGCGATGCCGCAAGGATGGGGCCAATGACGAGAAGCTGGTAGATTTCGTCACCATACCACTTGTTCCACAACAACTTGTACGGACCAGACAGGCGTGATGCAAGTTTCTTTTCCTTCTCTGGTCCTTTAGCAAACATTGCACGAGCAGCAAGTATACCCAGGGTGGCCAAGGCAACAGAAATGCCCATGAGCAACCACTCCTGCATGGTGTGGTCACCTCCATGCACAGGTATCAGCGCATTGCCCTTCTCAAAGACTGGCTCTAGCCAGTGCTCGAGGAAGTTCGGCATACCGATGTGGTGACCGATGACGTGGGGCATACCAAGGAAACCGCCGAAGGCAGAGAGAACTGCAAGGATGATAAGTGGAACGGTCATCGTTGCCGGCGATTCATGTGGGTGAACATGGTGGTGATCGAACCGACTCTCACCATGGAAGGTGAGAGACGTTAAACGCCACATGTAGAATGCTGTAATGAATGCAGCACATGCACCAACGACCCAGAAGATTGGTCCACCGTTCAGGAATGCGAACCAGAGAATCTCGTCCTTCGAAAAGAAGCCCGAGAAGAAAGGAATCCCGGCAATCGCTAGCGTACCCACAAGCCAGGTACGATAGGTAATGGGCATATACTTCGAAAGTCCACCCATTTTTTGAATGTCTTGCTCTTCGTGCATGCCGTGGATGACTGAACCAGAGCCAAGGAAGAGCAATGCCTTGAAGAAGGCATGCGTCATCACGTGGAATACACCAGCAGTAAATGCTCCGACGCCTAGGGCGGTGAACATAAATCCGAGTTGGGACACCGTACTGTAGGCGAGAACCTTCTTGATGTCGTTCTGAACCAAGCCAACCGTACCAGCAATGAATGCCGTTGCGATACCTACGACGGCAACAACCGTCATCGTTGTAGGTGCCATGGCAAACAGCACATTGTTTCGTGCAATGAGAAAGATCCCCGACGTAACCATGGTTGCAGCGTGGATCAAGGCCGACACTGGTGTTGGACCGGCCATAGCGTCAGGCAGCCAAACAGCCAGCGGAATCTGAGCACTCTTGCCTGTGCATCCGAGGAACAGCATAAGTGTGATTATGGTGACGGCAGTTCCACCAGCGTCGAGGACGGTTCCGGCTTGTTCGGATATCTGTCCGTAGTTCAGCGTTCCAAACAAGTTGAACAACATGAACATGGCAACCAACACACCGAAGTCGCCTATACGATTCACAATGAAGGCCTTCTTCGCGGCATCTCCCGTCCACACAATATTGGTGCCTTCAAACTTCCTGTCGTACCAGAAACCGATAAGCAGGTATGACGCGAGGCCTACACCCTCCCAACCAAGAAACGTCAACAAAAAGTTGCTAGCCAGCACCAAATTCAACATCATGAAGATGAAGAGGTTCAGATAGGCAAAGAAACGCGTGAACCCTTTGTCGCCATGCATATACCCAATGGAATACACATGAATCAGAAAACCGATACCCGTGATGATGAGGGTAAAGAGGATCGACAAGGGGTCGATCAAGTAAGCAATATCAATCGAGAATGTACCCGTAGCAATCCATGAGTACACTGTTGTGACGTACGACCGGCTGTGCTCCGGGCGTGCCTGGAGGTCAAGGAATAAGGAACATGCAACGATGAACGACAGCAAGACAGCTCCGCTGCCAATGATGCCAACGAGCTTTTCGTTTTTCAGCTTCTTGCCAAACAACCCAATGATCGTAAAACCAATGAGTGGGAAAAGCGTGATCAGTGCAGGACTCATCCGATCTCCGGAATGGTAGGTTCAAAATCCAGTTTCTCAATATCCATTTCTACATGGCGGAAAGAAATGCGCATGGTTTCGTCAACCACCATCATACTATTTCTTTCAACCTTCATCCAATCAGATCTTCGGTCGGTGAATGGTTCCGATGCCACGACGATTGCACTGGGCTTGCCAAATGTTGGCTCCATCAGACACACTTCACCACGGCAATGATACTCATGGCCATGCATGTAATACAAGGAGGCCGGTTGTACGTTAGGATTGGTTGTATAGCGGACAACGATCAAGCAGGTGCCGTTGGTTACGGCAAGGTTCAAGTAGCTGTGCTGACGTATCTCATGCTCCGCCAGCAACTCACTCAGGTCTGCAAACATGTTGTCCAGTGCCGTAACCATCTGCTCACAGGTTACCGTTCCTAATGGATCGGGGATGTGATTCAGGAACAAGCCAAACAGGTGTTCGCTGTCCGTTGAACCATGGATGGCATCATAGGCAACATCGGAGAGCCGACGTAACAGCTTTCGGCGAATCTGCTTATAGCCCCCTAACACACCATTGTGCATGAACATCAGCTGTCCATACCAGAATGGGTGAGAGTTTACCTCTTCGACCGTTAGGCCAGGTGATGCTGCGCGGACATGGGCAAAGGTGCAAGGCGAGTAGATCTTCTTCGCAAGACTGCGAAGGTTCTCGTCACCCCACGCCGGCTTTATACTCCTGAACACACATGGCTCATTATCGAGTTCGGGTTGGTACCATCCAATGCCGAATCCATCACCGTTAACGGAGACAGACATCTCGCCAGCATTCACGCTCTGCGCCGTGACCAAGGAAAACTTTGGCTTGTAGAGCAGATCGTCAGCTAGGATTGGCGGACCGATGTATGCGATGAATCGGCACATGCAGTCTTAGTTCAACACCGCCTTTTCAGAGCACCATGTGTTATACACGCCGTCCAGTAAGAGATTGAATGCATCGGATGCTTCACGTGCAGCATCCAGAGCCATCTGCTTCTGCTCGTCGGATTGACACAACCGAACCAATGCTTCACGAGTTACGGTGCGGTGAATCTCGTCGGCATGCTCATGTACTTCAAAGAAGCACAAGGCATCCTTGGTGTCCAGATCATACCACTTCTTGAGGCCTTCAATCTTGGTTGTCGAGATCTCTGGAATCTGGCTTTCGTAAGCATAGAGAGCAGCAAGGCCCTCGGCAGGATTGTTCCTACGTGCCAACTCCTTGAGAATGCTTACCGATGCTCTTGTGTGAGCAAGGTACTTCCGGCTCTTGATCTCGTCGCGCGTAACACCAAGCGACTCTGCAAAGCGAATCCAGAGTTCAGGGTGGTTATCGGGACCATTCTCTTCTTCGTAGAGGTTCTCGAGAAGCATCTGGCGTACCACCATATCATCGCAATTGGCATGGGTTGCACTTACATACGTCGGGAAGAAGTGCACTTGGTGATAATACTCCTTGGCATACTCGGCTAACATTTCACGTGTTAGCGTGCCCTCGTTCCACATCTGGTAGAACGGGTGCTGTAGCATGTGTCGCTCGGAAATGATGGCATCAAGCTGACTCAGGAACTCTTCCGTGGTCATGGCATTCGTCCTATTTAGAACTGATGGAAAATTCAATGTAAAAGTGGACAGCAAAGATAGCTGAAATCGTAATTTTGCGGACATTCACCGTGAGTTCAGCGTATGGCTATCGAAACCCCTGAAATCGTCGAAACCGAGTTGCAAGGCGCCGAAGTGCTTGCCGATATGGGGGTGTGCGCCAAGGTGATCCTTTTTAACGATGACGTCCACTCCTACGACGAAGTAATACAGCAGCTTATCAAGGCCACCGGATGTTCCTACTCCAGAGCGTGTGCGCTCACGGTTCAGGTGGATACAACTGGCAAGGCCATGGTTTTCGACGGCGAGTTAGCGGCATGCCTAAGAGTGTCTCATATCCTGGAAGACATTGAACTTCATACCCAGGTAGAGTTCTAGGCACGCTACGGTTTTCGTATCTGCACGCTGTCCCGTGTAACCTGCGAGGAGTCCGACGGCAGTGCAAGCCCCTTAAAATTCTTGATTTGCTGCTGCAAGAGGTCAGCCGGTGACGTCCCCGGCTTCATTCCTGGAATATTCAGCCCGTTCAAGCCTGCTGGCGCCTGGATTTGAAGAGCATTGGCGTTATTGTCGATCATTTGCTGCAACGCATCCTTTTCACCTGCCTTTGCCCTCTGCAGAAGATCGTTATCCAGATCCTTCAACAACACGGAATCTGCCACCTCGACATTGTTGCGCTTAGCCAAGGCATATTCGACCGAAGGGAAGACTTCCTTGGCATATTCCGACTTAGGATATCGATCAACGAGCTGACCGTAATAGAACAGGGCACTGTCGATATTGTCCTGATCCCGCTCAAACATCCAACCAAGCGCATAGAGAGCCTTTGGTGCATAGGCACTGCCAGCATGTTTATCGGCAATGGCTCGATACTGATTTGCTGCGTAAGCATAATCCTTGATCTTTCTAAAGCTCTGTGCCGAGCGATACAGCTCTGCGGCGTCATCAGCAATGGCATCCTGCGAGAAACCTAACGTAAGGCCGGCTTCCTTGCCATATGCACTCTTTGGCCAACGCTCGTTGAGGACCATCATGAGCGAGTCTGCCGTTTCGGGGTCGGTCTCGGCAATGAGTCGTGCCTGAGAGTAAAGGTATCGGCTTTTCTCCGGATCATTCTCGGTGGTACTATCATAAGCATACCGATAGTAGTACAATGCCGAGTCAGTGTTCTTGAGTTGCTCATGGACACGAGCAAGGGCAAACACTTCCTTGGCCGTTGTTGGCCTGAGTGAATCTTTCTGAGAGGGCCGGTCCACGATGGCCGACGTATAGGTATGAACCTTACGCGTCTGATCTTCCCATTGCTTGAGCAACATGTAGTACTTGGCGGCGACCTCGTAGACAGGTGTGCGGATGACCTTGGCCTTGGCGAAATACGTCAGTGCTTGCTCGTAATCGTTCTGCTTGTAGAATGCCATGGCCTTCTGGAAATTCTGTGCCATGACCTCCGGACGTCCAACAAACGAAGTGTCGGCCTTACGTTCTGCCGCAATCAACCCTGGATCGGCTAGGTCGCCCTTACGCGCACGCTCGAGTGCCAAACGCTCGGCAGCTACATAGCTATTCCACTCTGCATAGTTCCGATTGTCTTCGAGTTCCTTGAACTCAGTCTCAGCAGTGTCCAGCTTATCCAAGCGAACCATGCATGCTGCATGATAGAGCTTGCTCTCAAACTCAGCGAGAATGTCCGGCGTGTAATCATCAACTCTCTCAAAGGCCTCGGCAGCTAGAGCGAACTTGCCCTTGCGGTAATAGATTGACGCTACATCTACCTGCCATCTTGCTCGAACTTGATCATCGTCGCTTTGCGCAATGGCTTGTTTGTAGGGGGCGACGGCTTTCTCAAGGTCACCCTCCTCCAGGGCGAGCTCTGCTTGTATCCGATAGGCCTCGCTGAGAATGTCGTATCGGTCTTTATACCATGCAACATCAACGGTCTTCGATAACGTCTGCTTGCCCTGTGAGATCTTCCGTTGAATCAAATAGCTCTTCGCAAGCAGGAGATGTGCGTCTGGACTGTAGTCTCCATCGGCATAGCGTTCGACGAGCTCAATGCACTTTTGCTGACATGGTACCCACTCCGATCGGAAGAAGTAGGATTCTGCCATCAGAAACAAACTGCCTTGCACATAGCTGGTCTTGGGATGGTTCGCAAGGATCTTGGAGCCCTTGAGCAGGATAGAGTCGACCTTTGTTGCTACTGGCTGCAGCTTTGACCTGTCGATGATAAATGCCTTGAGAAACTGATACTGTGGGTTGAATGTGGAACCTTCTCGCGTAGCGTTGGTGGTACTATCCAATCCAGGCACAATCACTCGTGGCTTGATTCGGGCATTCTCGTCCAGATAGTTGAACTCATCCTTGATCTCACCCATGATGCGCTGCATGTTGTAGTACGTATTGAAATACGCAGTGCCTTCGTCATAGTACGAACAGGCACTTACTAGCACCGAGAGGACAAGAACAATGATGGAAATTCTTTTAGACATTAGAGTACCCGCGAAAGCCACATACGCCGATTTACAAGCTGCTGTTCTGTAGGTGCGGACAGCGATTCAATGGTTACGCTTAGTTCTGGGATGGGCTTCAACTTTGTCGTATAGATCTCGCCGTCTGTCTGTGCCGTGAGGAGTACCTCGGAACTGGACGCGGCGAGAACCTGGTCAAGTAATGACACAGAGGTGATGCGTGTATTGTTAATGGCAAGGATTTCGTCATCGATTCCTACGCCGGCCTGTGCTGCAGGGCTAGCGTCTTCAACCGAACGGACAAAGACCTTGTTGTCGCGCATTGAAAGTGTCCATCCAACAAATACTTTCTCGGGTACCTTCGCAAATGCCAGCTTCTCACCAAACATTGGTGCATCCTTCGCCGATGCAGTAGCTAGCGTGTATCCGACTTCGTTCAACTTCTCTTCGATAGGTAAGTCCTGCGTTGAATTCAACCACCCAAGCAGCATGTCTCTAAACTGCACACCGGTAGCACGTTCCATGAGGGCAATGGTCTCGTCTTCCGTGAGGCCTACGCCTGGATTTGCAAGGTACCGCTCCCATAACGCACGCAGGGCATGATCCAACGTGCGTTTACCGTCCGTATGAGCAATGATGTGAAGGTCGAGCAGGAGCATCACAACCCCACCCGCCAGGTAGTAGGATGGGAAGCGATTCGAACCATCTGCTCCTGCTTGATAGAGTTTGACCCAGGCAAGCAGACTGCTGTCACGAATGCTCATAGCATATCGGCCGGGCACTCGCATCAGCTTCATGATGTGTTCCTTTGCTAGCGTGCTTAAGTACTCTTCTTGCGTAGCAAAGCCACATCGGTAGTGAAGTAGGTCGTCGTAATAGCTCGTTAGTCCCTCAGCTAGCCAGAGCATGGGTGTGTATACTTCGCGTTGGTAGTCAAACGGACCTAGCTGGATGGGTCGAATTCGTTTTACATTCCATACATGGAAGAACTCATGGCATAGGAGTGATAACAGACGCGTTTGTTTTCCCTTCTCAAGGAAGGTCTCGGGATCCACGGCATTAACCGATCCACGAGCATGCTCGAGTCCACCGCCCCCTCCCGGATACACCTGAACGATAAACACATACCGATCGTATGGGAGTCCACCAAAGATGTCGGACTCAACGCCAACGATGCGCTCAAGCTGTTTGCCTAGCCATTGCACGTCCACAGGCTGAGAACTGGCAACGGCAACTTCGTGGACTGCATCCTTGTATGTAAAGCTGAGCGTCTGATGATTGCCGATCTCAAGCGGACTGTCTACAAGGATGTCATACGTTTTGGCTCCGTACCGATACTCCTTCGTTTGAGGTTGAACGGGGCTGAGTGGCGTAGAAATGGTCGACCATTGATGCGATGCTGAGTCTACCACAACATGGTGCATTTCGTTCGTTCGGCCCTCGACATACATGAGCGTTGCAGCAGGAACGATGAAGGCATGGTTCCTGTTGATGTGGTTGGTTCGCACTGAGCGTTCATAGCCATAGACAACATACTCGATGCGAACCTCGCTGACCCCTTGGGTGTCGACGGTGAACGATGTCTTGTCGATCCATGCATAATCAGCACGCTTATACCCACCACCGCTGAGCACAGACACCTGGACGTTACCTTGATTGGCAACGTAATCGCGGACCTTATAGCTACCAGGCGTCCACACCGGCATACGCACCGTGATGCTATCCTCCTTGATCCTGGTAACGATCATCCGAACGGTTACCAGATGTTGTGCTGCTCTCCCAAAGTCAAGTGTGTAGGTGATGGCAGCTGTACTACCTAGTACCTCGGCATCACGTTGTTCAACTGTGTAACTCATCGATTACCGAAATAGGTGTTTTCCATGAAGTCTTGTGCAAACTGTTGTTGCTCCTGCGTAACATTCTTCAACTGATCAGCAGTTACCAGTCCATTCGTTAGCTCGGCATAGATCTTCTGCTGTTCAGCGATCTCTGCTGTTCTCCGATCCAGCTCGGCGTTTAGTTCCTTGGTGTGATTCTCTATCCACACGGGATCTTCCAACTGTACTGCGATGGCAAACGGATCTTCATTTCTAAGTCGTTCAAGCTTACGTTCTTCGATACGACGACGAGTACCAAGCACCATCTCTTCGTTCCGCCAGCGATCCAGATCCCAAGCGTAACAGTCCTGATCCACCGGTTCATCTGCGCCAAGCGCCGTGATCAAGGCGCGAAGCCGTGGTGCATCCTTCTGTGCATAGGCCTGCTGCACCTGGTGCCATGACGTGGCATCAGCCGCCGTACCCTTGGCATCGGGATGAACCTGCTTGGCCAACACCCTATACATCTTTACCAATTCTTCAGAGCTTGTATTCACGTGAGGGGGCTTGGTACCTTCACCTATAATCGTTTCCGAGAACCGTTGCCTTACCCGAGCATATTCTGCATCCACGACTCTGTTCACAACTGCCACTGATTCTTCGGTGAGTTTTTCACCGCGTTGAATCTTGATGCTCAACAATTCGACTCTACGAAAAAGTTCAGCATACTGCAGGGCAAGCCTTTGGCGCTGGATTTCCAATACACCAAAGTGCTTGTTGTAAAGGTCCATGAGTGTTGGCTTCATGACCGTCGTCAGCTCATGCCACTCCTCCAATGCAGCTCTGATTGCTCGCCGATGCTCTGCACAGGTGGCACACAGTGCCTGGATTTCGGGGTGATGATCAAGTTCGGTCATGGACAAACTTACGCGAGTTTATTGCCTTGTTCTGAAGCCCCATATCTCGCTATCAACGACTCGGCTACAGCACAGGCAAGTGCGAGAACGATGCAAAGCGGCCACAATTCTGATCCTAGCCGGGCTGATTGGACGGCGCCGACAACGTCCCTGCCCTCTGCGACAACAACGTGGTCAGGATGTTTGACGAGTGATTTGGCGGATGTTAGCCATTGTTGTGCATCCAAATAGGTAAGCTCACTCTCGGAGGCAGGTGCATTGATACCGAGTGCTGCGAAGACAACACTATCCGCCGTACTTACGGAAACCACTCCTGGTAACGGTTGCGCAGCGATGGACAGACTAGAGCCCGAGGCGTGGTGCGTGACCGCTACGGGGAACGAAGCTCCTGTAACGTCACGGACAACTGTCTGAGCTTCGCCTTGATACCTTGAGGGTACGGCAATGGTAACTGGCTGTCCAACCGACTCAAGGACAGAGGAGCCGTACGGTGCGTTAAGGTAAATCACCGATCGAACAAGTGTGGCTGGGAACAATCCTGTTCCAATGAATGATCCCCATTGTGCATCTACAGCTGCTCCGTAGACGATCACTCTGCCTGCACCGAGAACACTTTCAGTCAGGAATGGCCCAACGTTGGATGTCGCAATGGCAACTCCATTGCTTACAACCAACTGTCGTTGGATTGAGGGAGACTCTACCATCGACCGTTCACGCTGAGCTTTAAACACTCCTTCAAGTAACGGATGTTTCTCATCAATTGACTTGATGGTCCAGTGATCTTTCTGTCCGGCTTCCTTTACGCCTTGTGTTTGCACGTTACACTTGTCCAAGAGTTGCGCAAGTCCTGGCTCATCCGAAGCGAACACTACCAAGCCCCCTCCCCGCTGAACAAATTGCGTCAGTATGGGAATCTCCGACGAGGTGATTGCTGGATTCACGAGCACGATCACGTCCAATGCTGACGCAAGTGGGGCAACATCCTGAACCGTCGTGTATACCTGTGCTGCACCAATGCTTGCACTGGCAAGTGGAAGCGATAGGACTGACCTCACGATCGACGCAGACAGACCGTTGCCAATCACTGCCACCCGAACGGGTGGTGGTATGGCAACGCCGATGAATCGTTTATTATCAGTCTGCATTGCATCCTTCTCTAGCTCTATGCTGATCGGGATGAGGCCACTTCGTTGCGCAGGTGCTGAAAGGACTATCGATCGTGTTTCGCCGGACGGAACATCAATGGCACGTTGTGCTACGCGAACAGAATGCGTGGCCATGGAAACCAACACGCCTGTCGCGTCGATGGAACTACAATTGCGTATGTATGCCTCGACTTCGATGGGACGATCCACCTGTGGCAACTGTGTGAGCAGTCGCACGGAATCTATGGCAATGTTCTGCTCGAGTCCTTGCGTCCCCTTGCCAATGGGGACCATGAACACAGTAGCGTCACTCGTCAACACATAGCCGGTGTCGGAACCAAGCCGACGCATCGTATTAGACTGTGCATCGCTGATCACGAATACTTCCCGATGAGCGTGCTCCGCATCACGCATCAAGCGGTCAGCAGAGTGCAATGACTGTGCAGTAATCGCTTGCTCCGAACTCAACTCAATTGCATCAATCTGTGCATCGGCCTGTTGAAACGTGCGTGTGAATCCTACGGTCGAGAACGGGTCTACGCCAGCCATTGGTAACACACAGACTTCGTCACCGTCATTGAGCATGCTTACGATCCGCTTTGCCTGATCCTTGGCTTGACGCAGACGTTCACCGTTCTGATCGGTGGCTTCCATGCTGCCACTATTATCGACGACGATCACGACGCTGCTTCGAGCGGTGCTGGACAGCAACGGAAGCTTTGACGGAATCGTAGGCCGGGCAAAAGCCAAAACGGCAAACACAATGAGCAGCGTGCGCAGTATCAGCAACAACAATTGTTGGAGCTTTAGCCGACGTACACGCGTCTGCTGCAGTTCCTGCAAGAACCGAACAGTGCTAAACTCAACCGTCCGCATCCTACGCAGGTTCAGCAGATGCAAGAGCAACGGAATGCTTGCAGCGGCTAACCCCAGCAGAGCAAAGGGATTCAGGAAGTTCAAGCTTTCTTTCTCCGTGAACTCGAGGTTGACGAGCTCTTGTCAAGGCCGACGAGTTTCTTTAGTTCTGACACTTCTTCGCGGGTTAGGTGACGGTACTCGCCTCTTGCTAGTCCACGAGTCGAAAGGAATGCATACTGTTTCCTGTCGAGCTTGCGTACATCATAACCGAAGTGTTCAAACAATCGTCGTACCTCTCGGTTACGGCCTTCCTTGATCTGAACTGAGACCTTGTGTGGGTCACGCGGATCGATAAACACTTCACAAGGTTGCGTTGGCCCGTCTTCCAACTCAACACCCTTGGCGATTTGCGATGCGTGCTTTGCTTCCATTGGCATGTTTAGCGTGGCATTATACACGCGTACGATGCCATACCGAGGATGCATCAGACGGTTGCATAGCTCACCATCATTCGTCACCAGGAGTACACCTGTGGTATTGCGATCAAGCCTGCCAACCGTAAATAGACGCGTCTTCAGTCGTACGATATCAAAAACTGTCTTTCTATCCAGCTCGTCACTTGAAGTTGATATCACGTCCTTCGGCTTGTTGAGGAGCACATAGGTAAGGTGTTTGTATCGTGTGATGGGTTCGCCGTTGACGCTGACAAAATCCGTCGGGCCAATCTTCCTGCCTAACTCCAGACAAACCTTCCCATTGATCGTTACCTTACCACTGGCAATTAACTCGTCGGCTGCTCTACGCGAGGCAACACCGGCATCAGCAATGGCTTTGTTAAGGCGTGCCTCTTGAGGTAGTTCTTGAGTGTTTCTTGCATTCCTACGCTGCTTGACGAGATCAAAACTGCGAGAATCGCTTCGAGTTGCTCGTCCACCCTGCCCTTTTGATCTGCTTGTCGAACTACTTGCAGCACGCCTCTTGTCATTCGAGGCACCATACGATGCATCGCTTTGCCATCTGCGTTTTGGCGATGAACGCTCGTCGCTACGTGGTGCAGATCGACGTTCGTCGCTACGTGGCGTAGAACGACGCTCGTCGCTACGTGGTGCAGAACGACGCTCGTCACTGCGTGGTGCAGAACGACGCTCATCACTGCGTGGTGCAGAACGACGCTCGTCACTGCGTGGTGTAGAACGACGCTCATCACTGCGTGGTGCAGAGCGACGCTCGTCACTGCGTGGTGCAGATCGACGTTCGTCGCTACGTGGTGCAGATCGACGCTCATCACTGCGTGGTGCGGATCGACGCTCATCACTGCGTGGCGTAGAACGACGTTCGTCACTGCGTGGCGTAGAACGACGCCCGTCGCTACGTGGTGCGGAACGGCGTTCGTCACTGCGTGGTGCAGGTCGACGCTCGTCACTGCGTGGTGCAGGTCGACGCTCGTCGCTACGTGGTGCAGATGTTCGAGGTTTTGAAGTTGTTTTTCTAGTTCTATTGCGTGGTTGTTGCATGGCGATTCTCATCGTGAGCATTGGTGGAAGGGGGCTTTGGAGAGCGCCAGCGTCGGTGCTGCCAGCTCCAAAGTTGTGGGTGTTCAGTGACAACGTCCTGCAGTGCTTGAACGTGTCGGCATGTTAACTGTCTGATTGATTCGGGTGAGTCGTCCAGGTCATCCGAAGGTAGCTGCCGCACATTGACGATGTATGTGCCATCATCTTGCCTGACTGCTGTTCCAAAGTACAGAGCGGCATGCATCCTCAAGGCCAGTGCTGCGGGAGCAGCGTAGGTAGGCGTCTCCCGACCGAAGAAGGCAATCCATGGATCTCGTTCGGCCGAGGCATGCTGGTCTGCGAGGAATGCTACAACGCCCCCTTCCTTCATGGTAGCAACCAAGGAACGGGCAGCGTTGTGCATGGATACCAGTTTGTTGCCATGAAGCGTTCTGTAGGAGTTCAGCAAGGCATCAAGAACAGCATTACGTTGGGTATGCGTGACAATCACCAGTGGGTGCTCAAGGACTAGTCCGGCTGCTACGGCCATCCATTCCCAGTTGCCGAGGTGACCGCTCACGAGCACCGTTGGCAGACCTTGATCGAGTCGGGACTTGACCTCGTCGAGTCCGCTAATGCGCACACGCCTAAGCAACTCTTCCTTCGACATTGACGGAAGGATCATCAACTCTGCGAGACAGATGCCGAGGTTGACGTAGGAACCCGAAACCACTGCCCCCTTCCATCCAGCGTCAGCATCGGGGAAGGCCTGGTCTATATTGTCTCGGGTGATACGTAGCCGTTTTCTGTCCAGCATCATGAGTCGGCCAATACAGTTGCCTGCAATGCTCACGCATGCACGAGGGACGTGCTGCAATATCCAAGCAGCGACCTTGAAGGCACTTGCAGAAGCACGATGTGAAATGCTCACGGTTATCGCTGAGAAGGTTGAAGCGACTCAGTAGGATTGGGATTTGGCGAGAACGCTTTAGCGTACAACGAGAACCAGTTTTCGTTGCGCACTTCGCCAAGCATGGTACTATGGACCAATCGATGGTTTTGCAAGAGGTTCGTGTCGACAAAATAGAAATACACACCACCTTGCATACCTTGATAGAACCACTCTTCGTATGGCTTTGTGTCGATATCCTGAACATGTTGAATGATCTGCGTCGGCACCCCATACTTCATGAGCACACGCCCACGGTCAGTACGCCATCCGGGGAGCTTAGAGTTTGGCGTATAGAAGGCATTGGCTCTTTCCTTCATCTTTCGAAACTCGTCCAACCGTTCATTCTGTGGTGTTTCTGGGTTTGGATCACGCTCAAGCCAGAACCGAAAGAGGAATCGTTGTTTAGCCCGGTCGTCCGTCAGTCCCTCTAGCGTCTGCTTCTCAATTCCAGTCGCAAGCACCAAGCACATCTCAAGCTCTTCCTGGAGTTGAGTGCCAGTACAGGTTGACCATTCAGAGTTTGTAAACCGCTGCTCTTCTGTATGCAAGGCGCGATTCTCTGGTGGTAGTTCCGGATTGAGAATGTAGAAACGTTTCTTTGTTGTTGCGAGCACAGTCTGCCTGTCTGCAGAGACTACACTCACTGCAAGAGTATAGACTCCAGTACTCAGAACACCTGCTGGAATGTCTTCGCGCACTACAAGTCCGTCCGATGATCCCTTCAGCTTTGCAAAAGACGTCATCACCTCCTGCTGAGCATAATCCAGTATCTCGTATTTGAGGTGTACGGTATCCAGGCCATTCACCAATGCGTTATAGCATTCCATGTATATCGAAACGCTTGGATCCGTCCCAACCATCTCCGCTCTAGGATTAGGCGAAGCATCAACCCCATTGCGCGAGAATGATTCTGGCGACGCTGCAGTTCGTGGCAGCGTGAACATGATATCACTCACATCCAGGCGTAATCCAAAGCCACGCACACTCACAGGAAAACTCGAATGCAGCACGCGTGTGGTATCAACCATGTCGCGAACAGTAATCGAAGCATTCCACTCACCAGGCTCCAGTGTGATCTTTCGTAGGCCTGTAAAGTAGTGTTGATGCTTGGGGTGACTCGACGCGGACATGCCACCTGTCAGCCATTGGTCGATAACCGTATCGGTACCTGGCGCCGTAAACCGTATCTCACAAAACAACACGCCCTCAAAGCCGTTGGGCTTGAGGGCGTATGTTAACGTTGTATCTGGAAAAGCGTAGTTAATCTCTACCCGAGTCTTGTTCTCGGCTCCGCGGAACTGTACAACGTCGACCAAGAACGCAATGTCATGCGCTTGAACAACAGAGACGGCACCTGTAAAGGCAAGCAGAACAAGGTAAAGATTGAGGATAGCTTAGTCAAAGGTTACTGAAACAGAGAGTCTGTTTACCAGACCCAAGTTTTGTGTAGGGCTTACGGAATAGTCAACACGACCAGTGAAGTCACCACTGATGTAATTGATGCCAATACCACCAGAGAGACCGAACTGATCGCTGCCCATCCGATATCCAGCTCTCAAGGAGATGAATTCACGGAACGTATACTCGGTGCCAATGGCAAACTGCTCTGGCACGTCGGCAAACGTTTCGAAGTCAGCGGCAACAAGCCATTGGTGAGCGATGGTTCCGTCGTCGTCAACCGGACGCTTGTCGGCAATCAGACCTTCAAACATGTCCACCCCAATGCCAGCGCGGAATGAAAGTGGCATGTTGAATGACGACGTCTGGATCTGCATGTCGATCGGGCTCTGCTTGATACCGGGTGTTGGATCCAACGTACGTGTGACGTTCGGTCCATCATAGGCCTGAGGCGTACCCAGAGAGTTGATCCCGAAGCCAAGTTTTACGCCGTTGAATCCCGTGTTGTAGCGTGTGCCGATATCGAACACGAAGCCACTAGCATTCATGGCGCTGAAGGCATTGCTGACGTATCGACCAGTCACTCCAAACGAGAATTGTTCGGTCAGGTAACCTGCAAGAGTAACGCCGACAGCAACATCGTTTACGGAATACAGACCACCTTTTGATCCGGTAGGATCATCCGTAGTGGTAATCGTGATGTCACCGCTTGAGAAGTTGGTAAATGATGCAGCTAGCCGGAACTTCTCTCCTACGGGAATAGCTGCGGCTGCGAAGCTGTGCGACATACCTGCAAACCAGAAGGTATGACTGAACTCTGCACCGTATGCCTTGATGTCCACGAGGCCAGCAGGATTCCAGTAAACGCTGCTAAGGTCGTTGGCAACGGCTGCATAGGCACCAGCCATAGCTGTGCCACGCGCACCAACGCCAATTTTCAGGAACTGTCCGCCAGACAGACCTACCTTGGTAAAGTCACCTGCAGTTACTGCAACCACTTGGGCACGGCTAATGCCGACTGCCGAGATAAGCACAGTTGCAACAACGCCAAATCGAATTGTTTTGCTGAAGTATTTCATTGGGTCCCTGCTCTGTGATTATTCTTCTGTTACAATTCGGGCTGGGCCCACGACGATTGTGAATTTGCGAACAACGGTCGAGCCATCTGGAGTTTCGATCTTGGCTACAAGAGTCTGGCTTGTAACGCGCTGTCTATTCTTAGACAACAGATCCCAAACGAATGTGGCATAGGTCGATGGATCTTCAGAAGTACTCTCGTCGTGTTGGAATGTATTCACCAACTCGCCCGTGGTTGTGTAGATCTTGATTGTGCACTTACTTGGTAACCGCGTAAAGTAGAGCTTGCTTTGGTATGGCGAAGAAATGCCTTCATGCGTTACGTAGTATGGATTTGGAACAACTTGAATCTGTTCCATCTCTTCGTTGGTGTATGGCCGCTTCGCAATCTCTGCTGCATTTGCACCAACCTTGGCGTAGGCCGTGGCGTGATCGAACGGATAGCCGAATGCACCACCGGTGGTGTAGAACCGAATCTTGTCGCCAACCTTAAAGTCCTGGGTTGGTGTCGTCGGATCCGGAGACCCAGCCTTTCCGTGATATGGCTGGTCTGCAGGAATTGTTCTAAATGTAGGGATCGTGCTACGTCCACCAAACCTAGAGAAGTCAATGCAGAACTGAGCACCACCAATGGTAATCACGTGCGTGAAGTACAAGGTGTCCTTCCCGTCGCGTGACAAGGCCTTGCTAACATAGTAGCGTCCCATATTACCCACTGGGTTAGCGTTATTGCTATCAGCAGCGAAGTATGGGAGATTCGGTGTCTTGAACTGACCGAAGTTCGGATTTCTCCAACCATAGGCAGCAACGGCAAAACCATCAGCTGGTACAAGTTCTGGGTTGGGGAACTCTTTCTTCTGCTCTGCTGAATCCAGGCGGAAGATCGTATTCTTCATATCGAATGGGTAGGATACGATAGCTGTTCCAACCGAACCATCGGGACGAATATCTGGACGGGTAAACTCGGCGACGTTGCGGACGGTCATATTGAGATATGGCACATTCTCGAACACTGCAATCTTACCATCGTCATTCGCATCACCAACAGTCGTGCTTGTTCTAAAGCTGGTTGTGATGTTGTCCGTTCCACCTTCGGTAAAGGTGATTTCATAGATGCCTGGACCGTTGTTATAGCTTGTTGACCAGTTCTGTCCAGCGTTCATCTGCCAGCCGGGGTACGGTGGTGTAAAGTCTGCACCTGGTTGATTCAACGTTCGTGTATTGTTGTACGTGAGTGCCGGATTCCTACCATTGCCCACATACATGTTTGGATCTCCTCCCGACAGCACCGTGGCAGTATCAACAGCGCGATAAACACCGCCCCATTGTTGGATGGTATAGTCAAAAGCCAAGCCAACCGTTCCTAGCGCATACTTGCCTGCAAAGCATGCAGCGTTGCTAGCATAGGAGCCACCACGAATGATATTGTCGTTGTTCTTTGGCAACTGAAAGTCGGTTGTGTCTACTCTCAAGATGCTGCCATCCGAAGCGTATACTGTGTCGAAGATCAATCCTGTTGCCTTATCAACCTTCCATCCGACTCCGTTGGTATCCACCCATGTTAGGGTGTTCTCGGTAAAGTATGCTGCAAGACTGTTGCTGCCACAGAGTTGAGGTGGAAGAGCGGAACTCCATGCACCGATCAGGGCGTTGCTGGCCGAGTCACGGAGGTAGGCAGTTGTACCATAAAGGGCAATGTCAGCATTATCTGGCTTACGATCGTGGTCGATTCCAAACCACGTTCTGAAGAATTCCAACTTTAGTGTGCGACCGCCGAACAACTGCGAGAACCGTTGTTCATCGTTAACTAGGAGACGAAGGTTGTAAATGCCACCCATACGGGCGCTGTCTTCTGGGGAGATCGTAAACGAAACGGATGTTTCACCAGTTGGCCTTGTAGCAAGAGGCATGGTGCGGACAGTATTGGGAAGCCCAACAGCTTTGAGTCCAAGTTTAGACCCCGTGCCACGCAGGTAGTCGCCTTCGTCATACGGTCTGATGGCATAGTAGTAGTCGACGTTGTTGATCAACTTCTCCGACTGCTCTGGATTCGGATCGTAGAGGATGTCGCCATTCTTGTTGTCGTCACCTTCATCGTAGAATTGACGTCCTGCAGTAATCTCATGGATGTAGGGGGCGACAATTGTCTTACGGACTTCATTGGTCTCCTCCCATGGTCTGAGGATCGTACCTCCGCCGTTCTCTTCGTCGACATCGCGGAAGAGTAGCGGCTCACCTTTTACCTTCTTGGCAAGGATGAGCTTGACTAGACTATCATGAGCAACCTTTGCTTGTGTCGTGTCCAATCCCCAAACGTTGCCACCCGCTTGTGTTTGTGCACGAGCAACCGTCGGGAGAGAATCTGCCGACAAAGTCATGTATGTAAACATGACGGAGTCGAACTTACTGATACTTCCAATTTGTAGGTATCCGTCTGAGCCAATTGTTGCAGGTTTCCGTGCCTGGAGAAGCTTGTTCCAGTATCCTGCCCAAGGCAATGCATTCACCGGTGAACGTGCAACCAAGATCTTCTTCTGTCCTGGCTTGATGATGTCGGCGATAATGAAGTTGTCAATCGGTACTGCTGTATTACCGACTGTCGTTGCCGTCTTTACGAATGGAGGAATTACGCCGAACTGGGCAATCTGCTTCCATGCAAGAGGACCCTTGCGCTCGTTCACTTGTAGGTCACGGGCAAACGTGTCCAAATCAATGCGTCGTGCACGATAGATACGATAGCCCAGGAAGTCCATTCCTGATTCAAGAGTATCCACCGAGAGTTCCGCAGTGCTATCCCACTGAATCGCAATTGCACTGTTTAGTGGTAGCCACCCTGCACTAGGCACGGTGTACAGCATCCCAGACGTGTTATATCCCATGATCCGCGGTAGACTAGGAGATGTTGGAGCGCGGAACTGATTATTATACACGAACTGAGCAAACCGTACCTTTCGAACAAGCTCAGCCATGTCTTCCGTAGTACCTGTAGCATCCTTACCAGTTGCGGTTGCACCAAGAATGATACCTACTACGATACGAGCAGAATCACCTGGACGCATGTTGAATGGACCAGTAGCCATCAAGAGACGTCTATCTCCTGCCTGATCGTCACCGTCACGTTGCTGCGAGGTGATGAAATTGTATCGATCTTCATTCTCGATCGGGTCTACGGCAATTGGCCAGTTACGCATGGTGCGCATGCCGAGCTGTTCAGCAACATTAAACTGACGCTTATCTGTACGTAGATAACCATCGGCATCCACGGCTGGGCTCTCCAGGAAGTTGAAACCTAAGTAACCAAAGCCCTGGTTTGCTTCACCGCGGTCAGCATTTGACCATTGTACTGCAAGGTTTAGAGAGTCTTCTTCGCTATAGAATCGAGCGCGGTCGTTCTGTGCACCGTTTGAGCTATTCGTACGCAAACCAATGTCTACGTCCATCACACCAGCCATCCAGCAATCGAACAGCGTGTCAGCATAGGTCTTTGGGTGAATGAACATGTACTTGAGGAAGACGAAGTCTGCATAGTCTCCGAATCCCCAGGAGTAGATCATTTGTTCGATCTGAAGACCAAAGGGGAAACCTTCGGCTTGACGGCGAAGAACACCACCTTCATAACGGCTAAGGTCCGTGTCTTTGTAAACACAGAAAATGTCCTCCTGCGAAATGAAGGCAGGCCCCTTCTTATACATCGTCCTCGTTCTGTCGGAGGGGTTGTTGATGTAGTAGCCATAGTAATTGTTATACCGCAAGGTATCGGATGCCGAAGCATCCCACACAGGCCACTTGGGGAACGTCGGATTCGTCAGGTCCGTTCCATCAGCAAGGTTGAAGTCAGTCGAGAAGTAGAGTCTGTTCTTGTTGATGTCCTCGCCTTCACTGCTAAGCTCTGCACCGTCTTCTATCGAGCCAGGTACCATCCAACTTTGACCAGAGTTTGGATTGTAGGTAACCATCACACGCTTACGCAGTTCGCTAGAACCAGGCGGACGCTTTAGCGCCGCAAACCAGGCACCGCCTGCGAAGAGGTACTGGTTGTTTGAGCCACGCGGCCAGAATGTGCCTCCAACCTGAGCACTTACGTTGAAGCCAAAGATGCCGTAGTTGGTTGTTTGAAAGTCAACATTCGAGACAACGTTTCGCTGTTGGTCGAATACACCTGACGGTGGGTTGCGCTGCACTTCCTCGCCCTTATCCTTTGATGCAGCGGTATTCGCAATCCCTGCTTGAACACTCAAGGATGCGAAGGCACCAACTGCCAGGAGGACAACAGCAGACCTGAAGATTCTTGTCATTGCAAGCAAGTTTTTGTGATAAATGTTCATGCCGTTAACTCGATTAAAGATCAAAATCTAAAGGTGATGCCGAAGTACACTTGCCGAGGATATTGATAGTTGCGTCGACCATCAACATAGTTGGCTACATACTGTCGATAACCTTGATAGGTCTCGGCTGGTGACACTGCACCATCGTGATTGAAGTCGACACTTTCGTTATAGCGTCTACGGCCAACGCGGTCATACTGATCAAGCGACGTAGTGTACTTATTGGTGCGATCCCCCTCCTTGAAGTAGGTTGTTGACGGGAAGTCACCTTCTACTCGATTCAAGCCGAATCCATCGTTGTCTGGACTTCCTGTTCTCGTGTAGAACGAAACGGCGCCAGTATAGTTCAACAGATTCGTTACGTCAAAGAACAGATCAACAGCCGTCTTACCGCCAAGGAGCTTATCCAATGGTATGGTTCGAACGATACGGAATGTTGTGTTCCACGTGGATGGGAACCGGGCACTGTTGATTGCACCAATGGCCTGACCTTGTTGGTTGACAGGCGTGTATGGGAGTCCTGTCTGCCAGAAACCACTCAGGTTGATGTTGAAGTTTTCCAGGAAAGGAATACCGGCAATTGTTGGTCCTTCGTCTGGACCCCAGTTAAGGTTAAACACTGCATTGATTCTGTGTCGGCGATCAAACCCGAGAGCGAACGGCTCCACAGGGAAGGCAGGGTTGTTCGTATATGGATCAATGGCAACAATGGTCGTAGAGTTGTTTGCTGTGCCTGTTGCTTGGGCAATCGTGTAGTTGAGTTGGAAGCCCCAGTGGTTGTTCAACATTTTCTCGAAGGTCATTTCGAGACCACGGTTATTGCCATAGCCCGACATCACTGTTTGATAGAACGGCGTAGGCAATGCTTGAACGTAGGCGATGTCAGTCTGGTTGTAGATGTCCTTGTAGTAACCAGTGAGCGTTAGAGCAAAGTAGTCTGACAGCTGGTGGTTGTACGAGATTTCGTATTGATTCGTGCGCTGCATCTCGAGGTTCGGGTTACCGAGCAAGCTTGATGGACGCAGGTTAGAGGTATTGAACGAGTCGAAGAAGTTCGTCCATGGTGGCTGCTGATAGTAGATACCATAGGACAGTTTAAAGTTCTGGCGTCCGTTATCACTCACAGGATACGTAATGGTAATACGTGGGCTGATATACAGCTTCGGCTTCACCTGGGCGAATTGATTTAGCGAATCAATTGGGATAAACACTGCCGATGATGTCCGGTACAACGAGTTTGGATCCATGTAGTCCAGACGGAAGCCAGGTGTAAAGACGAGACCCTTGAAGATGATCTGGTCTTGAACATAGATAGCTCCGGTTACTGGCTTGAACGGGTTATCCGATTGCAGACGAGCTGCGGCTGTACCGTAGAGATTGCCGCCATAATCGGCACCGTAGACGTCATAGAATGGGTTGCCATCCCATGGGTTTCCATTTGAATGGCGGGCAAGAGTTTGAAGACGTAATTCAAAGCCCCCTTTCAAAACGTGTCTGGTGTCGCCAACTTCAAGACTATGCGTGATGTTACCGTCAACCTGCCAGTAGGTTGCGCGGCGGAAGTCAACACCACCTTCATTACCGAGGTCATAGAAGTAACCTAGCAGACCGTATGGGTTGCGGGTTGAAAGTGCATCACCGGGACCTTCAACAAAGCCAGTAAGCGGATTGCGCTTTGAGAGCTCCATCTCGACCAAGTTGTCCTCAGTCGTCCCCTTTACACGCATGAGTTCATACGGATCCAAGATTGCATTGGGTCCGGTCTGAGCGTACATGGCATTACCCTTGGCATCGTTACCAATCTGCCATGTGTCGGTTGGATACCAGAGCTCCCATCCAGTAAATGGGTTGGGTGCGTCACCATTGATACGACGACCAGTCTCCGTTACCTTCTCGTTAAACGAAGCGCGTAATTCATAGGCCGTTGATGAGCCAATCACCTGGTTGATCTGTGCAAAGGCATTGCTTGAAAACTCCTGAACGACAATCTGCTTGGCCATGCGTTCGATCATGCCCGTATTCTGCACGTTACCAGCACCGTCAAGTATTGGATTGCCATACTGATCAACGACGATGCCAGGGTTGGTGGCATACAGCCAGCCTTGTGACGTACGCTCACCGTTGAGGATACCGAACATACCACCCACAAGTAAGGCAACGTCGTTGGTTACCTGAAACTTGAGTCGACCCGTAATGTTACGTCCCCACGTTCTGTTGTTTGGCATCTCTCCAAGGTTATTGCCCCATGGATCCATGACCTGCAGACCGAAGTTGCGGTAATTCTGATAGTTGTTGCGGAGCGAGATGAAGAATGTTGAACGACCGAGTCCAAGCGGACCACCGATGGCAACGTCGATCACATCTTCCTTCGGTGTTCCGGCCTCGATGCCGTTGTTGGCGTTACCCCATAACATTGGAACGTCCGTGCGGTAACGCAACGTACCGTCAAAGCGATCGGTATGACCGGTCTTTACCACCGTGTTTACGATACCGCCGACAGCGTTGCCGTACTCTGCACCGAAACCACCGGTTTTTGCCTGGACTTCTTCGGTGGCAAGCGGACTCGGCATGGCGGCTGAAATTGTCGACCCCGAGTTACCTAGACCGCCGGTAAACAAGTCCGTAACAGTCAAGCCGTCTACAAGCACCTGCGTTTCGTCCGTCCGCGAACCACGAACAACGAAGTTGTTACCCGAGGCGGTAATACCAGCACTTAGTGAGATGGCAGAAGCAACGTTGTCCAAGCCCATCTTCACCAGGTCTTTACCCTTGCTAACGCGGTCTGTGCCTTGGTCAGTGGAACGCACCATTTCCCTATCGGCTGTAATCACAACGTCTTGCTTAAGAACGCCACCTTGGGTGAGTTTAAAATTCACAATGCGTGTTTGATCGGCGATTAGCGACACTTTCTCAGATAGCGTGTCGTAGCCGATAGCTGTTACGCGGACGGTGTATTCACCAGCCGTGATGTTAACGATTGTGTACTTACCGTCTGACTTTGCGATCGCTCCACGGTTGGTGCCCATAACCCTAATGGTTGCACCTGAAACGGGTTGACCGTCCTTGTCGGTTACCTTACCTGTAAGGATACCGTGAATACCGGCGAAAGTGCTGGTTGTACCAGCAAGTAAGACGATGGCAATGAGTAATAACCTACACGCCATGGATACGCTCCGAGGATCGTTGAGTATTCGGTTTTAAGAGTTGGATTAGTGGACGATGTTCAGTGTACGTGTGGTAGACTGACCATTCTGCTCTACGACAACCTGATAAGAGCCAGATGCCAATACCTTACTTGGTACCTGCAGTTCCCAAGTGTTGGACATTGTTGGATTCTTGGCTTCAAAGACCTTTACACCTTGCAGTGTGACAATCGACACGGCAAACTCTCCAGGAGTTACGCTTTCGATTTGAATTCGTGCGTCTGCACTGGCTGGATTTGGGCTGATGGTTACCTTGGCGGTGAGCGTGCCATTATCAGTAACCGAGGCCGGAACGTTCAGGTCGGCAACTGGGAAGGCATACACCTTGATCGTTGCTTCTGCTGATGGTGTTTCGACACTAGTAACGCGGTCACCAGGAATGGAGCTTGCGCTGTAGGCGATGTACATCTGGTCGGTAACGTTGTCGCACAGCGTTCCAAACAAGCAGCTAACACCTGCTGGGGTGATATCCTTTGGAGCTGACCAAACGTAAGAGTTCGCTGGCCTGTGCATCACGAACAGGTGGCTAAACAATCCATCGACGTTGATTAGTGTATCTGGTGCGGTGTTAGCATTGCCTGGCGTTGTGTCGATTTGCATTGGCATGGCATCGCCAGTGATTTGACCGCCATAGACCATGTAGACGTTGTCGTCCTTGTCCATTCCAAGCTGTGGGTACCTGCTAGCACCAGTGTATGCACGGCGGCTGATGATGGTTCCTTGTCCGTCCCATGTATCGCTGGCCTTGGCAATGTTATAGATCAGCGTATCGCCTTCGACGTAGTAGTAAATGCCGGTGTTTACCATTAAGGCATCATCGTCGACGGAATAAATGATACCCCTACGTGAGCCGGCTTGGCTGTTATCCTTTAGTCCGTTTTGAATGATATAGGTCAGGGTCTGGCCTACAGCGTAATGTGCTCTACCTTGTGAATCCAGGATAACGGAAATCTGCGACGATGGGGCAATGACGGTGTCCGTATACACGGTAATTGAGTCGATGCCACCAACGTTGTACTCCGTTGAATCGATAGGCAGGTGCTGCGGGTCGATAAGCAGTCGCAAACCAATCTGAGGATTATCCCACGTTGCACCGTAATCCGTGCTCTTGCGGGTAAGAATGCGCAACGGTGAGTCGGTATAGGCAACAACTACATTTGGCCCACGAGCAGTGATGGCATAGGTATCACCACCAGCACCATTGGGAAGTGTACCAGTTACACCCTGTGGAAGTAAGCCACTAGCGCCGGTAAAGAGGATTTCGGCTTCCCAGTTTTCGCCGTAATCGGTTGATCTGCGGTATGCAACCTGACTTGATCCATCTGGAAGCGAGCGGTTGTAGATCAGGTGGACGTTACCTTGACCGTCTACGGCTGCACGTGGCCAGAGCGCTGTATCAGCAGGAACAGTCGGCTGCGAGTATTCGCCAAATTGATTGTCGCCAGGACCGCTGTTAGCAAAGAACTTGACAACTGTACCGTTGAACACGGCATTGTGCGACGGTGTCCCTATGTTTCCATCAGGGAACTGCACGAGTGATGGCCAGCCAGCACGGTTGTTGGATGACTCGATTTTCTGCCATTCCTGGATCGTAACCTGTGGGGCAGAGGGGTCTGTAACGTCGACAAAATTGTAGTATGATCCACGGGCATTCGTAAAGCCTGGAACGCGTCCAACCCTTGTGCTATCAGTCGAAGCCATCCACAGTACCTGTAGGTAGCGCTCGCTTCCATCCTCAAACAAGCTCACACGCTCTGGCATGGCAGCGTTGGTCTGGAAGTCATACCACGTGGTACCAACAGTTACTCCAGGTGCGTCATCTTGCACCATGGCAGCACTCTTTGATGGTATGCGAGGCTGCACGATTGGTGAGGTACGTACCACTACAGGCGTAGCCTCGTCCGTTGGTAGCTGGATGATATTGTTGATACCTGCAGAAGATGCCCAAGCTTGTGTTTGCTTCGGCAGCTTCACGGTGTGTTGTGCAACAGCGTGCACTGCGGCACCAGTTGCGAGAGCAAACACACAAACCTGCACGATGAAAAATCGCGTCCCAAAACGTCCCATGAACTGTTCTCCGATTATCCCTGACTTAGAATAGGGCACAATATACAATGCACAGCCATGTCTTTTGATGGTTAAAACCTAACATACAGTCCAGTCAATGCAGTAACCACTGCCCCAAATGCACTTGCACTGCTGGATCCAGACACGCTGCCTGTTCTGAAATTCATTCCACGGACCTCGGCACCAGCCACGACAGAGAGGTATCTGCCGATGTCATAGGTCCCCAAAACCCGACCGTAGGCGATGAGCCCGTCTTCGCTGACGCCCGTGCCGACCCTACCTCGGATTGCTAGGTGATGACTGCTAATAACCGACCGCTCGTAAAAGGCACTCCCCCATACTTGCCGCTCTTGTACAACACTGGTTATTGAGTCGGTTGAGTATCTCAATGGTGGTACATCTGGAACAGCAAGTTTTCCGCTTCGTGCGTTATGAACGATCATGGTGCTGCGTGAGCCATTAATGGGTACGGCACCGACTGATGTCAGCCGCATATCATACTCCATGCTCCCAACTTCCAAGCCAACAAGCGAGTTTGCTTCGACTTCGAATCCAATGCTGGCCGTATACTGCCTGATGTTACTGGTCTGTGCTACGCTGCTCCCCATCCCTGCTGCATAGGCCGTACTGAAGGTTACCGGTGTGCCAGTTGAGGAAGGGGGCTCTGTAGGTGTAGGAGACCGTTGCTCCTCTTGTTGCACGCTCTCCGTCGGGACTACCGATGTTGTGTATTGGTCATAACGGTGGTCCGAAGTAAAGGTACTAGCAAAGGCACTGGCCAGCGTTGGCTGATGTATGGTGTTGTCGGTCGAATGCTTGTCAATGCTGACGGTGCTTCCATCGACGTACGGTGTCTCCGCCCGTTCAACATTGGCTGCGAATTGATCCGAGCTACTTTGGCGAGTGCTCTCTGGAGTAAGAGTGGCTGATTCGACACCAATGGTCGATGCAAGGGTGTTGATTGGTTGGGTCAGAGCAGCTGCTCGGCGGACACCCTTCACGACGTGATTGCGTAACGACGTGTACTCCAAGTGTTGACCAGTTGGACTGTGATCAGTGTAAGTGACGTTGGCTTCCGTGATCGCCTGCCAGGCAATGAATGGTGATTCGTGAATTGGCGACCACAGCAGGAGTAGCAACACACATGCAAGGGCTGCAACCTTGCGCACTTGCTTCACGGAGAACAACAGACTGCTAGCTGGCCCACGAATCGCCGACCGGTGGCTGGTAGAACGATGGTCACCAGCAGTGTAGGCCAGCGCCTCAATGGCGTCAAACACATTCAAGCGGAGATCGGCAGGGGGCTGAGTATCATCTTCGCAGGACAAGGCAATGTGCAGCATGACTGCACTGTCGAAGGCGTCCTTCGCATTTGGATCAGACCGAACAACTGTGCGGAGCTCTACATCCTCGTCCGATGTGAGCTCACTATCGAGATACTTTGATATCAAATGTTCAAGGATCATGGCATGCGATGCCTTTCGATCATAATCGGACCAAGGATCTTACGCATCTGCAAGCGTGCTCGGTATACACGTACCTTGGCAAGCGACAACTCGATCCCAACGATTGCAGCAATCTCCTGGTAGCTGTGTCCTTCTACGTCTCTAAGCAACAACGCCTCTCGGAGTTGAATGGGCAGACGATGCATGGCCTTGTCGATATGCTCGCGGAGGAACACGTCCATTGGTTCGTAGTCCGCAGTACCATGCAGGCCTTCGTCGAACACATCATGCAGCATTCTTCTGCTGCGGAGAATGTTTAGGCATACTCGACGAGCAATCGTAAACAGCCAACTCTTGAGGTTGAGCGTTTGCAAGTCGGACCGATGTTCATATGCCCTGATAAAACATTCCTGGAATGCATCACGAGCCAACATCTCGTCGGCAGTAAAGTGCCGACAGAATCGATAGATGGCTCGCTCGTATTCGTCGTAGACACAACGGAAGGCCTCACGATCTCCGCGGCGGAATGCTTCTACTAGTGCAGCCATCTCGGCTGAACTTAGAGTAGAAAGGCCTGTATGTTCTCGTTGTCGCATGGCTGTGTGTCTCGAGGGAATTGACACACCATGAAGCCATGTTGTTACAGCCAGGTCACGAATTTCCGAAGGAAAGGTAGCCCACGAAGGCAAAGCCCCCTACCGCTGAAAGCAGTAGTAGGTAGACGACGGTGCCGATGACGATGCCATAGCGGTAGTGGAGCTTGACATTTACGCTCATCACGATGGCCATGACAACGTACTGCCACCAAAGCAATGGGTCGACCTTGGCTAGCCAACTAAACAAGAATGGATGCTGCTCAGGCGAAACGAAAGCACCAAGGTGTATGCCCCACCGCACACTTCCACCAAGCAGGTGCAGGGGTAGGTACAAGACAAGGCGTGCAACGTCGATTAATGCCGACGAGGCAACTGCACCAATGGCAAGCGTAAAGGATATGTCTTCATTCGTCAGGAACCGGCCAACAAGCATCAACACCAGTCCTGCAATGCCGAGGCCTGCGATGGTGGTAATCATCACGGTCCCGAGTTGGGCGGTGAATGATCGCTCGCTGTTGACAATTTCGACCGACTCCTGAGATGAATCTCCTGCCCTGATCTGATTCACCAATGCCGAACGCTCTGCTTCGCTTGCAAGCTGCGGACTTGTAGCTTCGGCATAGGATACGACTGTCTGTACTGTTACAAGTACGATGACTGCTGCTGCCATGGTAGCAACACAGTCACGTGAGCTGGCTAGTACTGCTTTCGAAGGGGCAACAAGCGCCATCCACAAAGTTTGAAAAGCACTTGCTGCCCGCATCGTTACTTCTTCGCTGGTGTAAAGTCGGCTTCGGTTAGCGATGATGGGTTGACTTCTACCTTGTACTTGTACTCCATGTTGTACAAGGGTGTCTCGACCTTGACCGTTGTAGGGAACTTCACTCCGTTGACTGCCTGGTAGTCGGACAGTTTCTCGATTACGGTAATGGGTCCCTGTGGTGTGGCTTCGTCCTTCTCAGTCCGTACAAGCAAGTACGTCGACGCATCAAAGGCGTAGCGGACTTCCTGTCCCTTTGCCGTAACGGCCTTTACGAGGATCTGTCCGCCGCGCTTGCCGAGTATCGTTGCTTGATACCCTTTCGACTTCCAGTTCAGAACAGGGAACAAGCTGGCTTCCTGAATGATTCGAGCTGTTTCGTCGGCATCGGCTTCCGTTGCCTCACCACCGTTCATGCTAACCCATGCTTGGCTGCCATTGGTCCATTGCTGTTGCTTCATCACGCCAAGGTCCAGCAGGGTCATCTCCATCGACGGAACAAGCACCTTGCGCTCGATGCGGCCTTTGAAGTTCTGTCCTTGCATCGTCATCGTAGCTGGTCCGGCTTGGACGACAGACTTGACTGCTGCTACGTTATTAGCTCCACCAAGGCCTTTGACGTAAGCCTCTACGAGTTCGTCGACGGACATGTCGGCATCTGCGAGTTGCTCTTCTGCCACTGGCTTGTAGTCAAGGTCGTAGGTGTACACGGGTCCGAACTTTTCGATCTTCTCCCGTACACTTGGATCGCCGACAACTACAACACGAAGCTTGAACATATCCAGGTAGTTACGGGCATAGTCCGTCACCTGTCCTTCGCCTACACTCTCAAGCCGCTCCGTTGCTTCGGCAGCCCACGATACTGGCATGTCGCACATCCACGCTTGCTGAAGCATTGAAGCAACATTTGATGCTTTCTCGTAGGAAAGACGATACTGACCGACTTCGTAGGCCATTCGTTGTGCAAAGGCCACGGGATCGGGTCCGGTATGTCCAAGTCCGTTGATCTCTTTCAAGATCACGGTCAGCGCACTGTCAGTCACCGATGTACGCACCTCTGCACCAGCAGCAGCCCTGTTATAGCGATTACCTCTGGTTACGTAGGCAAACGGAGAGTAGGTGTAGGAATATGTTTCGCGTAGTGTCTTGAACAACAGGCTACCAAAGCCAGATCCGATGTAGGAAAGCGTGATGTTCGCTGCTGGCCATTCTGTTGAGGTAACCGATGGTGCAGGCGCACAAACAACCACGGCACTTTGAACACTGCCTGGTCTGGGAATGAAGTAGACGCCAGCTTTCTCCGTTGCCATTGGCTTGATCGACACCGTTGGCACGTCGGCCTTCGTCCAGCCCTTCAAGTGTGTAGACAGCAGCTTCTTAACCTCGGGGACGGTAATGTCACCCACGACTGCAATCGAGGCGATGTTGGGTCGGTGCCACGTGGTGTGGAAGTTCTTAACATCCTCAGGGGTAATCGCCGTAAGCGATGCCTTGCTTTGAGCACGTGCAAGAGGATGATCCATACCGTAGATCACCTTTCGGCTAAGACCGGCGGCAAGGTTCGCTCCCCTACTCTGCTCGCTTGCAACATTGGCAATGTATTGCTGTCGCAGCTTCTCGATTTCATCAACCGGATAACTGCTCTTCGTTAGGGCATCACCTAATGCAGCGAATAACAACGCTGCATGCTTCTTCAGGGCAGCACCAGAGAGTGTTGTTTGCTCACCAGCACTACTGGCCGACAGCGAGGCGCCTACACCGTCAAGCTTTTGTGCGATCTCTGCTGCAGTCTCCTTATCCGTTCCCTTCGTGAGCATGTCTGCTGCAATCGTTGCTACGCCTTCCTTACCTGCTGGATCATAGGCATCACCTGTCTTCATCACCAACGAAAACGTCACACGTGGCAAACTGTGATCCTCGATCACAAACACGTGAAGTCCGTTGTCGAGTGTAATCTCTTTCGACTCAGGAAATACGAATGGTGTGGCTGGAAGGGGGCCTGGTATTGAGTCAATCGACGGCGCGTCAATGGTCTGCGCCAACAGTGTTGTTCCGAATAGCACACTTGCTGCTGCAAGCGACAAAACCCGATATGTGTAATTCTTCATTGGTTACCCTTTCGATGGAATGTAGATGAGGGTAACGCGACCTGTACCTGAGAACAATCGCTTTGCAACACGTTGCACATCTTCCTTGGTAACCTTGAGATAGTCATCTAATTCGTTGTTGAGGTAGTCGGTCTTCCCATAGTACCGCTTGCTGTTTGCCAAGGCACCGGCGATGCTGTGCATGTCTGACCGTGAGCCAACATATTGTGACTCTGCAATGTTCTTTGCTTTCTTAAGCTCGGCATCCGTTATCCCGTTCATGGCTACGTTTTCAAGGACGCTCAGTATTGCCTTCTCGGCATCTGCAACGTTCTTGCCTGGTGCCACGATACCAATGGCTGACGCTGTACCACCATACTCCAATGCATGGTTGAAGAACGCCGCCTGTACTGCTACTTGCTGGCTATCCACGACGGCATGGTATAGGCGCGAGCTCTCGCCCGTCGCCAGGATCGTGCTCAGCAGCTCGGCTGCATAGACATCCTTGTCGCTAATGCCAATGCCTTGCCATGATATGAAGACCCCTGGCAGCCGGGCCTTCTGATCGTAAATGGTGTCGCGCACTTGCTGTGTAAATGGTGCTGCCTTCGTGAAGTTCGGACGTGGTGGTTCTGGGGCTTTCTTGTAGCCACCGAAGTAGGCATCGATTGTTTCACGCGCCACCTTCTCGTCGAAGTCACCAGCAATAACCAGTATGGCATTGTTCGGCTGATAGAACTTGTTGTAGAAATCAACAAATTCTGGAATGGCTGCACTGTCGATATGTTGCGACGAGCCGATGGGTGACCATGCATAAGGTGTGTTGGCAAACAGCAACTCGAGTGATTTCTCGCGCCAACCACCGTACGGCGAATTGTCGTACCTGTTCTTTCGTTCCTCCTTGACAACACCGCGCTGGGTTTCTACGCCAACCTGGTTGACCTTGAGCTTGCGCATCCGCTGCGCTTCGATCCACAGGGCCAACCTGAATTGATTGGACGGCACGACAAAGTGATAGACTGTTTCATCGTTGGATGTGTAGGCATTGAGCTCGCCCCCTGCCCCGTTGATCATCTTGTCGATCGTACCACGCTCGATCTTGTCCGTACCTTCAAACATCAAGTGCTCGAAGAAGTGCGCGAAACCGGTGCGTGATGGATCTTCGTCCCGAGCACCAACCTTGTAATGAACAATGGTTGCCACTACAGGCGCACGGTGATCCTCGTGGAGGATTACATGCAGACCATTCGGTAGGTCGTACTCAGTAAACTTTAGCGGCTTTACCTGGGCAAACATGGTCGACCCAGCAAGAGCAATTGCTGCTACGGTTGAGGCCCGTAACAGTCGAGAAATGGTTGTAATCATGGTGTGTGCTTAGAGCGCGAGAAAAAACGAACATGCATGTTACGAAGAAGCGATGGAAATCGCGTAAGGATGAACAAACCGAGGGTAAGTATCAACCAGGTGGGCGACCACGGGTCGCCGATTCTAGCGTACATCGTTGGATAATCAAGCAACCCAACACTGGCGTTTATGCACCCGCGCTGCATAGGACTACATTGCCTTGAGATTGTTGGATCGGTCGTGCCGTCGGGATGGATAATGCCGGAAACGCCGCTCATTCCGCACCGAACAAGCCACCTTCGCTCCTCAATAGCTCGCATTCGGGCGATGGTTAGGTGCTGGTCGGGTCCCCACGTTCCGTTATACCACGCATCATTGGTAATCACACACAATACGTTGGCACCATGGTTGACCATTGAGCGTGCAATCTCTGGGTAGATCGATTCGATGCAGATGATCGTACCAATGGAAATAGAATCCTGAAACACCAGCGGTGCCCGTTGTTGTCCCTTCCCCCAAGCACTGATGCCTACGCCCCATTCTATCCACTTGGTGGCAAATGAAAGTTGGTCGGCAAAGGGCATGCGCTCGGCAAACGGTGTAAGCATGCTTTTGCGATGAACGGGGATGGTGTCTGAATGACCAGTTGATTGCTTCCTTGGCGGAACAATCATGGCAGCATTGAACACATCGTATCGAATGTTTGGATTCTGCCGCGAAGTTCTTGCTGATGGTGGTGCCGACGATGATGGATATTCGAAGTAGTCTGCATAACCGGTAAGCAGACCGCTACACGATGTGTCGACCCACGTTCGGAGTCGCTCCCAGTCCATCGAGTACAATGGTCTGCGAATGGTGTATGGTATCGCCGTTTCAGGCCATATCACAAGTCCAACATCCACCGTGGCGTTTGCAGCACGGAGAGAGTCAACAATGCGCTCGTGAAGAACAACATTGCTCCACCCATCTGTCCACTTATCCCATGGATCCATGCTGGGCTGCACAATGGTAACGGTGAAACGTCTGTCAGTACCATCCTCGCGAAAGCCAAGCCCCCTTACATAGCCCAACACACCACTGACTGCAAGGACTAACAGTGTTGCGGTTGGTAAGACAAACCGACGTTCAGTACGCAGTGAGTAAGCCAGCCACCACACGATCAAGGCATTGATAACGGCAGCGAGAAAGCTCAAACCATATACACCGACGAACTCTGCCAACTGTCCCCAAGGTGTATTGGTGAGCATATACCCTGTTGTAAGCCATGGATATGATGCATCGGTCTGACCATGCAGCCATTCGAAGCCGGCAATAGCAAATGGAGCAGCACATAGCATGACGCGAGCACTGGTCGACTTGCGAATGGCCGACAAGACGTAGAATGGGAGCGACAAGAAAAAGGGATGAAACAGTGCAAGCGCAATCCCGCTCACAAACAAGTACGGATCCGTGCGCTCTTGCCATGAACACACCCACCAGTTGCCAATGGCGTGGTATGTGAAGAACGTCAGATACAACAAGCCAACGGTGCCCTTACGCGTCGACGCTGGCTTCAGCCCTAACATCAACAACAGGGGAACGTATGCCACGAACGACAACGCACCAACAAACTGATAGGCAATACCTAGAAGTAACCCGCTAAGCAGGGCTGCAACGACTTGTATTAGCATTGGGTATCAAAAATACAGCCGACCATGCAGGGCATGATCGGCTGTGGTGTTTCTTTCGTGCGGTAAGTTTTCACCGCCCCTGTCCATCCACCGCCCCCCACCACGATCAGGTGGAAGGGGGCTATGGAGTCTTATGCTTACTTGGCGATGGTGACCATCGTGGAAACCATCACGCCATCAACCTGAGCTACGACGGTGTAGATACCGCTGGCTAGCGTCGTGGCCGTGAGGTTCAGCGTCGTGGCACCGGCTGGCAGCATGCCGTTGTGCAGCGTGGCTACCGTGCGTCCACTGGCGTCGATCACCGTGACCATTGCTGGAGCAGCTTCGGCCATGGTGACCGTTACCGCACCTTGCGTGCGAACCGGGTTCGGCTGTACGCCGCCAAGGGTGACTACGTCGGACTGTGAGCCTACGAGGACTTCTACCGTACCGGTGTTCGACGATGAACCGTCACGGTCCACCATGTTCAGACGATACTGATAGAGACCGCTCTGCAGGTCACGATCAACGATGCCATAGTCGCGGCGTGCCGTGCTGTTGCCGGCAGCGGCTACCGTGGCGACTTCACTCCAGGCACTCGTGCTGGCTTGCTCACCGGCCTTGCCGGCTTCGACACGCTGACGTTCTACCGTGAAGTGATCAGCATTCTGCTCGCTGGCCGTGGCCCAGAAAACGTCCACGTTGTTGCCACGGGCACGAGCATCGAAGTTCACCAGTTCTACCGGTACCACCGTGCCGCCGTTCTTCTCGAAGAAGTCGATCGTGCCACGGAGAACGCGCTCGGCGCCGGTGAAGGCACCCGTGCGAGCAAAGTGACGCCAGTCGATACCGATGTAGACGCGGTTGCTCGTCAGCGAGGCCGTAGCCGTTCCGGCGATCGAATCGGTCGTCGTACGGTCACCCTTCTTGTAGCTGTAAGCCGTCAGCGCAATACCCGAAGTCGTACCGTCGGAGTACAACTGCATCAGCGCCGGACGTGGCGAGGCATCACCAGCCCAGCTGGTGTTCGACACGGTCTCTTCGCTGTTGCGGGCAATGGCGCGGCCGACGATCTTCTTGCCATGGTAGTTCGGCGTGGCTGGTTCACCAGGGGTCTGGTTGGTAGCACGGAGAACGGTGCGGACAAAGTTTTCGTCGTTAGCAATGGTCAGTCCCACGTGACGGCGGACGGGCTCCTGGCTACCGATGGCCAGGTTCTTCTTCTCGCGGATCGTACCGGCGGCGATGAAGTTGCGCAGGTCGTCGCGCTCACCACGCGTGAAGGCCGTCTGATCATGAGCCCAGAACAGCGTGCGGTAGATCGTGTAGTCTACGGCACGAGCTTCCCAGGCATTGCGATCCATGACGTCGTAACCAAAGGTCGGTTCGGCCGGGTTGTTGTAGAAGCCTAGGTCGTTGAGAGCCTTGATCAGCGTGTCGC
>JAGFIZ010000118.1 GCA_024103135.1 Bradyrhizobiaceae bacterium
GTTGAGCGCTCTGTGTAAGCTCAGGACCAGTTGGCAGGTAACGATCCTTGGTGATCTTGTTATAAGCGATCATGTACTTGCCCCATGGCTTCTTGCTGTCGCCGCCTGGGATGCTCAGGTGACCAACAGAATAGTAGGTAGGTGAACGATCGATAACCTTGAAGTCCTTAAGTGACCACTTGGTGATCTCTGAACTTACGAACATCGAGGTATATGCATTGCCCTTACCGTCGAACTCTGTATGCAAGGCACCAAGGCCAGCATCCTTAACCTCGCCAGCAAGGCAGGCTTGATACTTCAGGATTGGAATACCGTCAAAATCTCCATCAAAGGCCTTGTCCTGGATTGCCTTCTGCATCTTGGTAAAGGACATCACTGGGATAACAGCTGCGAGTTTGCCACCACCAACAATGAATTCGCCCGATGGGTCGATGTCGACGCCGTGAGGAGACTTAGGAGTTGGCATTAGGAAGACTGCACCAGGAACGTCGGCAGGTGTAATCATGCGTACCTTGTCGATGAAGGTCGTGGTAGCCATCTGCTTTGAATCATCAAAGACGTTATGAGCATACCTGGTATCAACCATTTGCCCCTTACCACCCTTGACTGCAGACTCGATTGCCTTCCAGTTGATGGCAACAATGAAGTCCTTGTCGCGCTGTGATGCGTTGACTTCCTTCATGGTGTGGGCCTGCTCGGTGTTGTAGCAGGTGAAGAACATCCAGTCCTTGGAAGCATTCTTGCCAGCATGTGCCAGGTCATAGTCAAAACCAGGCATCAGGAGCTGCCATGCAAGACTCAAGCGACCGCTCTGCTTGTCCATCGCCACAAAGCTGATGGCACCCTTGAAGTTTTCCTTATACGTTTCGATACTTACGTCAGCATTGGGAATTGGTACTGAAAAGCGTGTGCCTGCAACGAGGTATTCGCTGTTCTCTGTAGTAAACGGACTGCTGTGGTTACCCGATGCGTTAGGAATCTCGATGATTTCCTTCGTGCGGAAGTCAGCTAGGTCGATCTTGGCAATACGTGGTGTGTTGTTGCCGTTGATGAAGACGAACCGTCCATCAGGGACACCGTCGGTCATCGACATTTCTGGGTGGTGAGCATCGTCCCATGGAATGAATCCATGGCTTGTCATCAACATTGGCTTTGTTTCTTCGGAATAGCCCCAGCCGTTCTCAGGGTTCTGAGAGAAGACAGGGATCACGCGGAATAGACGGCCGCTTGGGAGACCGTACACAGCCATTTGACCGCTAAAGCCACCTGAGGCAAAAGCGTAGAACTCATCCTTCGCTCCAGGGGCAACGTACACGCGTG
>JAGFIZ010000119.1 GCA_024103135.1 Bradyrhizobiaceae bacterium
GTTGAGCGCTCTGTGTAAGCTCAGGACCAGTTGGCAGGTAACGATCCTTGGTGATCTTGTTATAAGCGATCATGTACTTGCCCCATGGCTTCTTGCTGTCGCCGCCTGGGATGCTCAGGTGACCAACTGAGTAATAGGTTGGTGTGCGGTCAAGCACCTTGAAATCCTTGAGTGACCACTTGGTGATCTCTGAGCTCACGAACATCGATGTATAAGCATTGCCCTTTCCGTCGAACTCCGTATGCAGAGCACCAAGGCCAGCATCCTTAACCTCGCCAGCCAGACAGGCTTGATACTTGAGGATTGGAAGTCCTTCGAAGTCACCCTCGAATGCCTTGTCCTGGATGGCCTTCTGCATCTTGCTGAAGGACATAACAGGAATGATGGCCGCAAGTTTTCCAGCTCCAACGATGAACTCACCAGAAGGGTCGATGTCGACGCCGTGCGGTGACTTTGGTGTCGGCATCAGATAGATGGCCCCAGGCACGTCGGCAGGTGAGATCATACGTACCTTGTCGATGAAGGTCGTGGTAGCCATCTGCTTGGAATCATCAAAGACGTTGTGAGCATACTTGGTATCAACCATTTGCCCCTTACCACTCTTTACTGCAGCTTCAAGCATCTTCCAGTTAACGGCGATGATGAAGTCCTTGTCGCGCTGCGATGCATTGACTTCCTTCATGGTGTGGGCTTGCTCTGCATTATAGCAGGAGAAGAACATCCAGTCTTTTGAAACATTCTTACCAGCATGAGCCAGGTCATAGTCAAAACCTGGCATCAATAGCTGCCACGCCAGACTAAGCCGACCTGTTTGCTTGTCCAATGCAACAAAGCTTAATGCTCCTTTGAAGTTCTCCTTGTACGAATCGATGCTAACATCGGCATTCGGGATAGGCACTGAGAAGCGTGTGCCTGCAACGAGGTATTCGCTGTTCTCTGTGGTAAACGGACTGCTATGGTTTCCTGAAGCGTGTGGAATCTCGATGATTTCCTTCGTACGGAAGTCAGCTAGGTCGATCTTGGCAATACGTGGTGTGTTGTTGCCGTTGATGAAGACGAACCGTCCATCCGGTACACCGTCGGTCATCGACATTTCTGGGTGGTGAGCATCATCCCACGGAATGAATCCATGGCTTGTCATTAACATTGGCTTTGTTTCTTCTGAATAGCCCCAGCCGTTCTCAGGATTCTGCGAGAAGACAGGGATCACGCGGAATAGACGGCCGCTTGGGAGACCGTACACAGCCATTTGACCGCTAAAGCCACCTGAGGCAAAAGCGTAGAACTCATCCTTCGCTCCAGGGGCAACGTACACGCGTG
>JAGFIZ010000016.1 GCA_024103135.1 Bradyrhizobiaceae bacterium
ATCAATGTGGGGAGATTGACTCCCCGACACTATGGAGATTTACCAGAGCTTCTCTACAGCTGTGCGTTCTTCTACTAGCTCCTGGTAGGAAGCGTCCATGCGTGCTCGTGAAAACTCACTGATTTCAATGCCAGGAACGATTGTGTAGACGCCATTGGCGCAGGTTACAGGGTAACCATAGATCACACCTTCGGGGATGCCGTACTCACCATTGGAAGGGATGCCCATGGTTGTCCATGAACCTTCCGGTGTGCCCAGTACCCAGTCATGCATGTGGTCGATTGCAGCGTTGGCAGCCGATGCAGCAGAAGAGAGTCCGCGTGCCTCGATGATCGCAGCACCACGCTTTGCAACCGTCGGGATGTAGGTATCGGTGAGCCATGCCTGGTCGTTTACGGTTGGCCAAACCAGTCCTTGAGGACCTTCCAACTGGAATACGTCAGGGTATTGCGTCACGCTGTGGTTGCCCCACACCGTCATCTTACGCAGGTCTGACGTGTGAATACCGGTCTTTGCAGCCATCTGTGCAATTGCACGGTTGTGATCCAGGCGCATCAATGCAGTAATGTTCAACGGGTTGAGATCAGGAGCACTCTTCTGCGTGATCAAGGCATTGGTATTGGCAGGATTGCCAACGATGACAACGCGCACGTCTCTGCTGGCAACTTCATTCAGCGCCTTGCCTTGCGCGATGAAGATCTTCGCATTGGCTTCCAACAGGTCGGCACGCTCCATGCCCTTTGAGCGTGGACGTGCCCCTACGAGCAAGGCATAGTCAGCATCCTTGAAGGCTACCATTGCATCGTCAGTCTGAACGATTCCATGAAGCAGCGGGAATGCGCAATCATCCAGCTCCATTGCAACACCCTTAAGCGCCTGAAGAGCAGGAGTAAGTTCAAGCAGCTGCAAGATTACTGGTTGGTCTGGGCCAAGCATGGCTCCACTGGCAATACGGAATAACAAGCTGTATCCAATTTGACCGGCTGCTCCGGTAACTGCAACGCGAACGGGCTTCTTCATGGGTGATGTTCGATGTGATTGTACGTAAATCGTGAACTACGAGAAAAAGAAAACGCCTCACTTGGAGGCGTTCAAAATTACTGTGCTTGCTGTTTTTATGCGTCGACTTCGGGATAGACCGAAACCTTCAGCTTCGTCTTGTCGCGGCGCTCAAACTTTACAACGCCATCAACCAAGGAGTAAATCGTATAGTCCTTGCCAAGACCAACGTTCTTGCCTGGGTGCATGTGAGTGCCACGCTGACGTACGATGATGTTACCAGCGAGAACATGTTCTCCACCAAACTTCTTGACCCCAAGGCGCTGGGCATTGGAATCGCGACCGTTCTTGGTAGATCCACCACCTTTTTTGTGTGCCATGACTGTACCTCTTAAATCTTAATGTCGTTGATGGTGATGCTGGTAAACTTCTGACGATGTCCGTTGAGCTTCTGATAGCCCTTGCGACGCTTCTTGTGGAATACCAACACGGTGTCTCCCTTACCATGTGCCTGAACCGTTGCGGTTACCTTGCCAGCAATGTATGGAGTACCAACCGATACCTTGCCGTTGTCCGAGGCAAGGAGGATGTTTGTGAATTCAAGCTTGTCACCGACGTTGGAGTCCAAAAGGGGGACGCTTACCGTCTGGTTCGGCGATACTGCAAACTGCTGTCCGCCAATTTCTACTACTGCATACATCGTGGTTTTAGCCGTAACTGTTCTAGAAGGACTCGCAATATACCGGTTTGAAAGTTTTCCACCAAAGCCCCCTGACATTTTGAATTCTACATTTTGATTTTCTAGGTAACCTTTTCACAAGTCTCTGCGTATGGTTGCTCCATGCTTAAGCCCCCTACCAGTGTTCGACTAAACCGCGAAGCCCTTTTTTGGGTCCTCGCCCTTGTCGTACTGGTAGTACTGCCACCCGGTTCGAACGAACATTTTACGTTCTGCGTGCCAAGCATGCTGGGAATTGACGTGTGCCCAGGGTGCGGTATCGGCCAGTCGATTGGCTACTTTCTGAGGGGTAACGTACACGAAAGCTTACATGCTCATCCCCTTGGAGCGTTTGCTGTGATTGTGCTTGTAGCTCGAGTTCTTTCTTTAACCACCCGACATTCATCATAGAGGTTCCCATGGCCAACGTCTTTCATTTTATGCCCGACCTGGACGGCGAAGAACTTGCCTACGTCAATGTACTGCTTGCATCTATGGACGATGCCCAAGCTCAACAGTTTACCTTGATGTACCGGGCCCGACGGAAGGATCCGCAAATGATGCTCATCCTTACCCTTCTTGGCTTTCTAGGTCTGGCAGGCATACAGCGCTTCGTCATCAACCAGATTGGCATGGGCATCTTGTATTTTCTGACGGGTGGATTGTGTTATGTGGGGACGATTATCGACCTGGTGAACTACCGTAAACTGGCAAACGAATACAATCAGCGGCAAGCCTATGAAGTAGCATCACTGATGCGTAGTATGGGGCAGCTTGGCTAGGTTGCGCCTATGCGCATCGGAGTTCTTGCGGTATGCCTTGCGTGGGTGATTGGTGGATGCTCCACCATGATGCAACCAACGCAGCGCATGCCGCTTGTTGTTGTTGTGTCGGCCGACCAGTATCGGGGTGACTACCCGACAAAATTTGCCGCCGTAGGCGGAAGCAGCGGCTTCCAACGAATGATCAGGGAGGGGGCTTGGTATTCACATTGTTATGTGGGTCACGCTAGCTCGCAAACCGGACCGGGTCATGCTACGATGCTCACTGGCGTTTACGCTAGTGGTCATGGCATTGTGAGTAACACGTTCTGCCTTGACGAAACTGGCGAATGCGTTTCTTGCACAGAAGACGTAGAACACCGCACGTCGGCAGTATGGATGCAACACCCGACGGTTGCCCAAGCCCTTCGACAAAGCAATCCTGATTGCAAGGTCGTTGGCCTTGGTCTTAAGGCAAGGTCCGTTGTTCTTATGTGTGGTGAAGACCCGACGGCAGTGGTCTATGTGAGCGAGAAAACAGGCGAGTTCACTACCTCGGAGAACTATCCTAAGCCGTCCTGGCTGGATGAATTGCGCACCGAACATTCAATGCTTCAGTATGCAGGAAGGGTCTGGGAACGTGTCATCCCCGACGGTCCGGAGGCAGCACCCGACTCCTTGCCATGGGAAACTCCATTCACGAATGGTAGTGTGACATTCCCGCATGCCATTGCAACCACCGATACGGCCAAGATCGTGCGTGATGTTCTGTGGTCACCCTTCTCGATGGATGAACTCTTCTCCGCTACCATGGTTGCCATCAGACGTGAGCACCTTGGCGCGGATAGCGTGCCTGACTTGCTAGCGGTGGGTGTGTCGACGACGGACTACGTGGGCCATGCCTACGGACCTGATAGTAGAGAGGTGCAGGAGTTGTACGTCCACACCGATCGGTTCATCGAGCGTTTGATTGATTCGCTTGATGCATACGTCGGCCGAGATCGCTACCTGCTGGTGGTAACGTCCGATCACGGTGTAACGCCCGTACCCGAACATACACGCAGGCAAACGCAGCCGGGGGTACCGGCCATCGATGCAGGACGCCTGACATCAAAACAGATACGAGAGCATATCAACGAGGCACTCAACAAGATCTACGGCATGACGGTAGAATCGCAAACGAGATCCTGGATTGCAGCCATTCATGTTCCCAACATCTATGTGAATCGCAAGGCTGCGGCATGGGCAGGCACAACGCTCGCCGAGGTAGAGTCGCAGATTGTCTCCGCACTAGCTACGCTGCCTGGCATTGGCATAGCCGTAAGGTCGCAAGACCTGCTTGATGGCCAATGTCCACCAGGAATCGACACCGCTCTCTGTACGCTGCTTCAACGCTCCGTATATCCAGGTCGGTCCGGCAACGTCCTCATCTACCCCAAGCCCTACTGGGTCTTTGGTCCTGCCACCACGTCGCACGGTTCGCCGTGGGACTACGACCGTTGGGTACCGTTGATGATGCTGGGAGGGGGCTTTGTAGGTGGTGAA
>JAGFIZ010000021.1 GCA_024103135.1 Bradyrhizobiaceae bacterium
GCCGTCAGGGTAGCTGCGCACCTGTATCCACCCACGGTGCGACTCCTGCCCCGGATAGAGATCCCGGTCGGTGATGCTGCCAAACAACACAAACTCCGGGCGGCTGCGCAGCATGAAGATGCCGTCACGAATGTACACGGCAAGGTCCTTATGCCATTCCTGTACACCAGTCATGGCATTGAGACTAGCCAACCCAAGCCTTCCGTACACGATGACATGTTGTCCATCATTACCTTCGGCAACAAAGTCTGGGTAAACCAACATGGGACCGTAGGCCACATTCCTCCAGTTCTCATGGAGTGCCGGTCCATCGGGAGCAGCGAAGACCTGGGTGCTGCAGGCAAGGCAGGCACAAAGCGTGAGCAGAGTGCGTGTAAGAGAACCCGCAGCAAGGTCAGCCCTGTCCGCACTGGCACCAGAAATGAACGATTCTACGAAGCGACGATAGAGTGAAGAACACATAGCAGAGCATCCAGACATTAAGGAATCGATCACGGGTAGGTCGTCCGCCATCGCACCACGAAGCATAAGGTGCAACGTAGCACGACCGACGTCAAGAGCAATGAGTGTGCAGGGAAAATTTGTTACAGTGGAGGAGAGTACCACTCTTCGTCGTCCCCTCGGAAGTGTCGTCATCCCCGCGCAAGCGGGGACCCAGCTCCTCGTATCCCCGTAACATTCCCCCGCCGCACTTGTTCTTATTGCAATTGTCCTAGTTTACGGCTCCTCAGTCCTGATTCCGAGGTATCCATGCTTTCGACGCTCCTACGCTTCGCACTTGCTCTTCTGCTCTGCACGCTCCCCCTCACATCACAGGTGCCCATTGATCTCTCCCAGGCAAAGGAGTTTAAGGTGGTGTGGAAGGTTCCGTTGGGAGGGAGTACTGTTGAGCCGGTGTATCTCACGGACTATTGTGGATCAGTAGGTGAGGACATGATTATTCTGGCATCGACTACACGCTTGTTCTCATGGAAGACCAACCCAGTGATTGATACTGCCCGACCCGAGCAGACCTGGCCTGGACTTAGTGCTTTCGCCTATGATTATGATGGTATACCGCCGATGGAGTACATCAATCTTGCTGGCGAGACCTGGCAGTGCACAGAAGGTGATTCCGAACTTGGTATTGCGCCGATTGATACCATCGATGGCAACTGCTGGCACGCTCCATTTACTAACCTCAACGCCGAGTATTCGATGGACATCGACCTAGACGGACATCTGGACGTGGTCTGCGACGTAGGCGGCGGGGGTTATGCGGCGCGGGTGGTGATGGGCGGTCCCGGCGCCGGCAAGGGCTGCCAGCGTGTCTTCCACATCGGCCGACCTCCGAGCACGCGGCACGTGCGGACACTGGATGCGTTTTTTCCCTCGGTGCGAGGAGGAGGCCTCTGGCATTTGTTGCAGTGGGACAAGGACACCAATGCCTTCTACGATGTGCTCACCCTGTGGGAAGTGACCATAGGGAGGGAGAATGGCATACTGAC
>JAGFIZ010000036.1 GCA_024103135.1 Bradyrhizobiaceae bacterium
ACCCGTGGATTAATGCAGTTGTCCAGCCCGCACTGACCATTTCGTATTTTTGCCGTCTATGGCAAAACGAACATCCGAGAAGAGTGCAGTACTACATGCGAATGGCGCGTCTGCTACATTCAATCCGAAAGATGTCATCCAAGACTATCGCATAGCCGTTACCAGCAGGCACGCTTCGCTGATTGGTAGGAAAGAGGTTCTGACAGGCAAGGCCAAGTTTGGAATCTTTGGTGATGGTAAGGAAGTCGCCCAACTAGCTATGGCACGGGCCTTCAAGAAAGGTGACTGGCGGTCTGGGTACTATCGCGACCAGACCTTCATGTTTGCCATTGGCGAAAGTGATGTTCAGAAGTTCTTTGCCCAACTCTATGCACACACCAGCATAGAGCATGAGCCTGCGTCAGCAGGAAGATCAATGAACGGACATTTTGCTACACGGTTCATTGATTCGGAGGGGGCTTGGGTTTCGCAAGCAGATTCGTACAACGTCAGTGCCGACGTGAGTCCGACTGGCTCGCAAATGCCTCGACTCGTTGGCCTTGGGTATGCTTCGGTCCTCTACCGGCAACTTTCGGAATTGCATTCCTTTGCCAAGTATTCGAACAAGGGCAATGAAGTGGCCTTTGGAACCATTGGTAATGCGAGTGCTGCAGAAGGCATGTTCTGGGAGTCGCTCAATGCCATTGGTGTGCTGAACGCTCCTGTTGTCATGAGCATCTGGGACGATGGTTATGGTATCAGCGTCCCGAATGCCTTCCAGCATACCAAGGGTGACGTAGGCAAGCTGCTCGCTGGTTTTGCTCGTGAAGAACAAGGCACCAGTGGCTTCCGTATTCACCGAGTCCAAGGCTTTAACTATGCTGCTCTCTACGACGTATACCAACGAGCTAGTGGCGAGGCCCGAACCTATCACATTCCACAGATCGTTCATGTTGTAGACGTAACGCAGCCGCAGGGACATAGCACAAGTGGTTCGCACGAACGATATAAGAGTCCGGAACGACTGCAGTGGGAGACGGACAATGACTGTCTCACGCATATGCGGACGTGGATTCTTGACCAAGGATTCGCAACCAAGAGCGAACTCGATGAGCTGGAGACCGAAGCTGCATTGGACGCCGCTTCAGCCAGGGATGCTGCATGGCAGGCGTATATCAATCCAATCAAGGAAGAACGGGAACATGCTGCGACGTTGATCGAAGCCATGGGGCAGGCAACGATTGCTGCCGAACTCCGGTCAATTAGAGAGCCATTCCGCAGAGACTCGATGGTCGCCGCTGCAAAGGCACTTGAAGCAACGTATGGTGCGGACACCGAAGCTCGGCAGGCATTGCGCACATGGAGAAGGCGGTACGACGAGCAGACGCAGCCGTTGTACGCTGATAGTCTGATGACGCAGACGTCATACCAGTTCACACCCGACATCACGTCCTACAAAGCCCCCTACATCGTTGAGCCTCAATACAGCGCCGATGTAAGACTTGTGAATGGTAGCGAAGTCTTGAATGCCTGCTTTGATGCACACCTAGCTCGTGATCCAAGAGTGCTGGCGTTTGGAGAGGACGTTGGGCAGTTAGGCGATGTGAATCAAGGGTTTGCCGGACTTCAAGCCAAGTATGGCGTCTTGAGGGTATCGGATACAGGAATTCGTGAGGTGACGATCGTCGGTCAAGCCATTGGTCTGGCCATGCGCGGTCTGCGTCCGATTGCAGAAATCCAGTACCTTGACTACCTGTTGTATGCACTGCAGATCATGAGTGACGATCTGGCAACAGTAGAGTGGCGTACTAGGGGAGGACAGCGTTCTCCGGTAATCGTTCGTACACGCGGACATCGGCTGGAAGGCGTATGGCATAGTGGTTCACCAATGGCCGGTATTCTTAACCTTGTTCGTGGTATCAATGTGTGCGTCCCACGTTCGATGACGCAAGCAGCAGGGATGTACAACACCTTATTGCGTGAAGAGCAACCAGCATTGGTCATCGAGGTCCTCAATGGATACCGTCTTAAGGAGCAACTCCCAGAAAACATCGGTGATTTCCAGGTACCACTAGGTGTTCCGGAGTTTGTCCGATTCGGTGGCGATCAGGCCAAGGCAACGCTTGTTACCTATGGTGCATGTGTTCGCGTTGCTCAGGATGCTGCTGATCGATTAGCCAGCCTTGGAGTCGAGATCGACATCATCGACGTGCAGACATTACTACCGTTTGATGTTCACGGCATCATAGCTCAGCGCTTGCGTTCAACCAATTGTTTGATCATCCTTGACGAGGATGTGCCCGGTGGTGCCAGTGCCTTCATCTTGCAGCAACTGCTGGAACGTGATAAGGTGTGGTGGCTGTTGGATGTACCTCCACGCACCATTACGGCGGCAGAGCATCGGCCCGCTTATGGCACTGATGGTAGCTATTGGAGCAAGCCCGAAGCCGAAGATGTTATCGAGGCAGTCCTAGAGGTCGTGTCATAGACCATTGACCGTTCGCCTAAGCGTAAGAAAACCCTGTCGCGATCCAGGCGGTCACGATCAAATTCGCTGCAGATTATGTACGCATAAGCCCACGATGGACGGGGGACTGGAGGCACGCGTGAGCCGTGGTCGTGGTAAAGGAAATCGGTTTCCTGTCACCGAAATGTGTTTGACCATTGAAAAGTCACGTAAATAATTGTCAAGGCTCCTCAGATATTGGCAACCGTGTGGAAAACTCTGTATCATCAATGGTATCAAGATCATACGCGATTCTTTCCTGATCCAGAAAATCTGTAGAACTGCCTAGGCTGACAAAATAAATGCGGCTTTGGATAATTAAATCTTGCTATTCGGATGTTAATAGCTGAAATTGCATACTTCAGCGGGTGATTTCCCGGCCGATGTAGTTTTCGTTGGAGTCTGCACATGATTTTAAGCAAGAGTTGCATCTACGGTATTCAAGCACTCATTGCCGTCGCTGCCGAAGGTGGGACAGAGTATGTTCCGATTCATAAGCTTGCCGAGAGGTTGGACATTTCCTTCCACTTTCTCACCAAGGTGTTGCAAGAGTTTACGCATGCCGGCATACTGAACTCCTATCGCGGACCTCGAGGTGGTGTAGCACTCGCCAAGCCAGCGGCGACCATAACGATGTACGACATGGTTGCTACGATCGACGGTACGGAAATCTTTACCGAGTGTATGTTAGGTCTGCCTGGCTGTGGTATTGCACCACCATGTCCAGCACATGAACAGTGGCAAGTGTTACGCAATCAACTGTCGGCTCTGGCAAAGTCGTTGACGTTAGACGACCTTGCCCGACGTGCAAATGAGTTGAATGTACGGTTGAGCAGGACCAATGATCTTCGTCAAATCATGCACCCGTTTGTCTGATCGTGCTAGCTAAGACCAATCATAGTGGTGTGGCCTGTGCACACTGTGGCGAGCCTGTGCCTTCCATCGCACTGCAAGGCAATGACAACGAGCCCATGTTCTGTTGTGCGGGTTGTAGGAGTGTGTATGAGCTCCTGCAATCGCATCAGATGTGCGACTACTACACCTTGTCGGATAGAGCAGGCGTCAGCCAGCAAGCGCTACGCAACACCGAGACAGAATACATTGTACTGGACAAGCCGGAGGTAACGCAAAAGTTCACCGAATGGAAGATTGGTGGAACGGCGCGCATGCGGTTCCAGATACCCACAATGCACTGTTCATCCTGTGTGTGGTTATTGGATCAGCTTCATCGTTTTGACCCCGGCATCCGTTCGTCAAGTGTTGACTTTGTTGCCAAGGCAGTGGCAGTGGAATTCGATATCGAACAAATCCCAGCCTCGCAAGTTGCATGGTTGTTGCACAGACTAGGATATGAACCACTGCTTCGAGTGGAAGGGGGCGAAGGAGTACGTGAGTCTGCTCATGCCGAAACAAGCAGACAGCTCTACACCCGACTTGGCATTGCTGGATTCGCCTTTGCCAATGTGATGGTGTTTTCCGTCTCGGCATACTACGCCGGTGGCATGACTGAGCTACCTGTTGAACTCCAGCAACTCTTCCCAATCCTGAGCATAGTGCTTTCGATACCCGTGTTGCTGTATTCTGCTCAGCCATGGTTTGCTAGTGCGTGGTCCGGTCTGCGCGCCGTGATTCGCGACAAAGCCGGTTGGAGAGCGTGGACGCTTGACATACCCGTAGCGTTGGGGATGCTGGCTCTGTTTGTTCGCAGCGTTATTGATTTGGTAACGGGAACAGGCGACGGTTTTCTGGACTCATTTACCGGTCTTGTCTTCTTCTTGTTGGCAGGAAGAATCATCCTGCACAAAACCTACGCTGGCATATCCTTTGATCGAACGTACCGCTCGTTCTTCCCGCTCAGTGCAAGGAAGGAAGGGAAGGGAACGACGGAGGTGGTTGCCATCGAAAAGATTGTCGTCGGTGACACGCTAGTGCTCCGTAATGCTGAGGTAGTTCCAACAGACTGCGTGCTGCTCGATCCGGTTGCCTACGTGGACTACGCCTTTGTAACTGGCGAAAGTGTGCCGGTTGAGTGCGTGCAGGGACAGATTGTTTACGCCGGAGGCAGAATCGTAGGGAAGACGGCACGCTTGTCGGCCACAAAGGACGTAAGTCATGCCTATCTCTCGTCGCTGTGGGAGCGCAGCAGTCCTAAACAGGAGCGCACACGGTATGAGCGCATTTCCGATAGGTTCGGACTTGTGTTTACCATCGGAACCATGGCCATTGCTACTATAGCGTTTGTGGCTTGGCTACCAGATGTTACCGCGGCGCTCACAGTGGTTACTGCTGTTCTCATTATCGCCTGTCCATGTGCCTTAACCATTGCTGCACCAGTAGCTCTGGGTGCAGCGATGACGGCACTAGGGAAGCGTGGCATCTACCTCCGTGCGCCACGGACCATCGTTGACCTGCTTGACATTGATGTAGTGGCCTTCGACAAAACAGGAACACTCACGTCGCACAATTCGCAACTTGACACCTCGGCATTGCAAGCAACAAGCGAGGAGTGGTGTCTGGTACAGGCCCTTGCCACACAAAGCACACATCCCGTATCACAAAGTATTGTGGGCAACTCGGATGTTGGTAAGCACAGCCTTGATGCTATTGAAGAGTTTCCAGGAAAAGGTATTCGTGGTATTGTTGACGGTATACCAGTACTCATTGGCACTGCTTCGTTCGTGAATGCACCTCTGATAAATTCCGAGGGAACACATGTCGCCGTTGATGGACGGTACCTAGGGGTACTCCATACACTTCCGACCATACATGATCAGCATCGACTACAGCAATTACCACAGTTGCGACTGCTCATTAGTGGGGACTCGCCACGTGATGAAGCACACTTCAAGGCCCTGTTTGCCGATAAGATGTTGTTCAATCAAACGCCGATCGATAAGGTAAACACCGTCGAACGACTCAAGGAAGCTGGAAAACGCGTCCTCATGGTTGGCGATGGATTGAACGATGCATCAGCATTGCGGGCTGCCGACGTGTCGGTGTCCGTTACGAGCAGCACCTCGACCCTCGCACCAGCTAGTGATGTAGTGATGAGGGCAGAGAGTATCGGCAATGTTGCCTCGCTGCTGTCCTATGCATCCAGAATTCGCTCCGTGATTTGGTACAGCTTTGTATTCTCGATGCTCTATAACGTTGTCGGACTTGGCTTGGCGGTGAGCGGACAGCTTACACCGGTCATTACCGCCATCATCATGCCGCTGAGTTCATTGATCGTCATTGGCATTAGCGTTTGGGGCGCACGGTATTTTGTGAGGAGGGAACAATGGGCGTAGTGCCACTGCTTGTCGTGTGTAGTATCATCGTTGCAGGGGGCTTTCTTGTTGCCTTCATTTATGCGTCACGGAAGGGACAGTACGACGACATGGAAACACCATCTATTCGCATGGTGTTTGATGATGTAACAACAGAAAACAGCAAATCACATAGCACAACTAATAAGAGGGTTTAATGGGATCTACTACTACAGGGCACGTCGAAACGGTACAGTACGACAACAGTATTGTCCGCGCCTTCGCCGTTGCAACAATAGGGTGGGGAGTGGTTGGCTTCCTAGTTGGAGTTTTGGTGGCGATAAAGTTCTACATCCCGGAGTTTCTGGGTGGACTGGACTTTCTATCGTTTGGACGCCTACGTCCACTCCACACCAATGCCGTGATTTTTGCCTTTGCTGGTAACGCCATTTTCCTTGGCGTGTACTACTCTCTTCAGCGTCTGTGCAAGACGCGGATGTACAGCGACAAGCTGAGCAAGTTCCACTTTTGGGGTTGGCAGTTAATCATTGTCGGAGCGGCAATTACCTTACCGTTGGGATTTACAACCAGCAAGGAATATGCTGAACTTGAATGGCCTATCGACATTGCCATTGCCATCGTGTGGATCGTGTTCGGATGGAACATGATCGGAACGATTCTCCGTCGTAAAGACAAGCACATCTACGTTGCCATCTGGTTCTATCTGGCGACGTTCATCACCGTAGCATTACTCCACGTTGTAAACTCCTTTGCATTGCCAGTGAGCTTGCTCAAGAGCTACTCGGCCTACGCCGGTGTGCAGGATGCCTTGGTACAGTGGTGGTACGGACATAATGCCGTGGCCTTCTTCCTTACCACGCCATTCCTTGGCATTATGTACTACTTCGTTCCAAAGGCAGCAGAACGTCCGGTGTACTCATATCGACTGTCCATCATTCACTTCTGGGCACTCGTCTTCATGTACATCTGGGCAGGTCCACACCATCTTCTCTATACAGCACTCCCAGGATGGGCACAGTCCCTTGGCGTCGTATTCAGTGTCATGCTCATTGCACCGTCATGGGGCGGGATGATCAACGGTTTGTTGACGCTTCGGGGGGCATGGGATAAGGTCCGCGAAGACCCCGTACTCAAGTTCATGGTTGTAGGGATGACGGCCTATGGTATGGCCACGTTCGACGGTCCGATGATGAGCCTGAAGAACATCAACGCGCTCACGCACTATACGGACTACGTGGTGGCACACGTTCACCTTGGAGCACTCCTGTGGAATGGCGGTCTGGCCTTTGCCATGTTGTACTTCATCTTCCCAAGGATTTACAGGACCAAGCTCTACAGCGTTTCGATGGCCAACTGGCACTTCTGGCTTATGACGCTAGGAGTTGTACTCTACGTCATTCCTATGTATTGGGGCGGTATTGTTCAGTCACTCATGTGGAAGCAGTTTCTGCCCGACGGAACCTTGCAGTATCCGAACTTCTTGGAGACCGTAAAAGAGATTCTGCCGATGTACATTCTACGCTCCATTGGTGGAACCTTCTACTTGCTGGGCGCTCTGCTTGGTGTTTGGAATCTGTACAAGACGGCCAAGAGTGGAAAGCTCGTTGCCAATGAAGAAGCCCAGGTCGTCAACCGCATGGGCGAGGCGGTTGCCAATGCTGGCGGAAAGAAAGATACCTGGCATAGAATGCTCGAAGCAAAGCCAGTTCGCTTTAGCGTATACACCTTCATTGCCGTTGCCATTGGGGGCATTGTAGAGTACGTTCCTACGGCCTTGGTAAAGAGCAACATCCCAACCATTGCTTCGGTCACACCATACACGCCGCTTGAACTTGAAGGGAGTGACATCTATGTGCGAGAAGGGTGTTATACCTGTCACTCGCAAATGGTGCGTCCATTCAGGAGCGAGACAGAGCGATACGGTCAATACAGCATGGCCGGAGAGTTCGTTTACGACAGACCATATCAGTGGGGCTCGAAGCGAACGGGACCTGATCTGCATCGCGTAGGTGGAAAGTATCCCGATGCCTGGCATTGGAAGCACATGGCCGACCCGCGGAGTACATCGCCGGAATCGATCATGCCAAGCTACCCATGGATGTATGCCAACAAGCTAGATGTATCGCATACGGAAGGCAAGATCATCACCATGCAACGGCTAGGTGTACCATATCCTGCTGGATATGAACGGCAAGCTGTTACTGACCTACAGAAGCAGGCTTCGGAGGTTGCGGCGAAGCTTACCGAGAGCGGAATCAAGAATGTTGACTCCAGTAAGGAAATCATTGCCCTCATTGCCTACCTGCAACGCCTAGGTACTGACATCAAGAAAGCCCCCGAAGGTCAGGGCAACGTCACACTTCCAAAGACAGAAGGAGAAAACTGATGTTCAAGGAAGTTCTCCGTGCAATTCCCAACATCGAGACGTATCCGGTTATTGCACTGTTTGTGTTTTTGTCGTTCTTCGTTGGCTTAATGATCTGGTTCTTTCGCGTGGACAAGCGCCGCATGGATGCCATTGCCGAACAGGCATTAGTCGACGATATACAAGCCCCCTCCAATCACTCAACATCACAGGGAGTTTAAGTCATGGCCGATAAGGAACAAGAAAAAGACAAGCTGCTTGATCATGATGCCGATGGTATTCATGAATATGATAATGACCTTCCGAAGTGGTGGTTGTATGGGTTTTACTTTACCATCGCCATGAGCGTGATCTATCTGTTCTACTATCACGTCTATTCCGGACCAGACTGGAACTTCCTGTGGTATGGACAGCGCACGCAGGAGGCAGAGTATCTGACTGAGTTAAGTACTGCCAAGGCAGCCATGGCTAATGCACCGAAGAAGGCAGCAGTAGCCATGACCTTGCTCACCGACGAAGCTTCGTTGGCAAAAGGAAAGGAAATATTCAACGGTACCAACAACCTGTGCTTTACCTGCCACCGGGAAGACCTTGGTGGTCAGGTTGGACCAAACCTCACCGACGACTATTGGATTCACGGGCACACTCTGCAGGATATCGTCAAGAGTATCACCACGGGGTTCCCGGACAAGGGAATGCTTCCTTATGGTAGCAGCAATAAACTCACCGATGAGCAACTGCTGCAGGTTGCTAGCTACATCATTTCGAAGCATGGGTCGAACCCGCCCGATCCTAAGCCGATCGAAGAAGGCAGAGACATCAAGGTAGAACCAACTGCAATGGAGCAAGCACAGTAACATGTCCGTTATCGATCTAGACGTCGTCGAGGACCACGAACGGTTCCGTGCCGAACTGGCAAGTATTGCTCCGGATGGTAAGCGCAAGTGGATCTATGCTCGTAAGCAAACGGGAAAGTTCTATACACTACGAACAATCCTGAGCTGGTTCTTGCTGGCTTTCTTGTTGTTCTCGCCCTTCGTCAAGGTTGGTGGACATCAGTTCCTGCTCTTCAACTTCCTTGATTGGCAGTTCGTGTTCTTTGGCATTCCATTCTGGCCAAGCGACTTCTATTTCGTTGCATTGATGTTCCTCACGGCAGTGGTCACCATCGTGGTCTTCACGTCGACCCTCGGTCGCATTTGGTGCGGCTGGCTATGTCCGCAAACAATCTTTATGGAAATGGTCTTCCGAAAGATTGAGTGGCTCATTGATGGTCCGCCAAAGGAGCAGGCGCGGCGTGATGCAGGACCGTGGAACTGGGATAGGATTTGGCACTATGGATTGAAGGTGTTCATTTTCTTCGCCATCTCATTCGTGATTGCCAACACCTTCCTGTCGTACATCGTTTCTAGTGACAAGCTGCTGCTCTACATTGTTGACGGTCCGCTTGCGCATATCGACTTGTTCATTGGATTGGTCTTCTTCACCTTCGTCTTCTTCATGGTCTTCTTCCGCTTTCGGGAGCAGGCATGCGTCATCGCCTGTCCGTATGGTCGCTATATGTCGGCCCTGGTCGATGAAAAGACCATTGCCGTGACCTATGACTTCAAGCGTGGGGAGGGTAGGGCAAAGTGGACAAGGGACGATACCGCAGCAAAGAAGGCCGCAGCTGGATCGGCTTACAAACGTCCCGATAACAACGGTGATTGTGTTGACTGTTTCCAGTGCGTTACGGTTTGTCCAACAGGCATCGACATTCGTAATGGCATACAGATGGACTGTGTGAATTGCACAGCCTGTATTGATGCTTGTGACGAAGTGATGGACAAGGTTGGTCTACCTCGTGGGCTTATCAGGTACACAAGTCAAGCTGCCGTCGAGAAAGGGTCCACAAGCTGGTTTACGCCACGAATTGCTGCCTACATGTCGGTCTGGGCAGTGTTAGTGATTGCGGTTGCTGCCATGTTCTTCATGCGCAGCACTGTCGAAGTCAACATCCTGCGTCAAGAGGGTACTACGTGGGTAACCACCACACAGGGACTGGGCAACGTCTACCGCATGGAAATTGTCAACAAGTCATCTGATCCATTGAACTACACCATTAGAGTGTCAGAGCCACAGGCTGCCAAGATCATTCCGCTAGGAATGCCGGGTAACGTCGCTGCTCAATCTGCGATTAAGGGTCGGTTCATCGTGAGTATGCCAAAGTCGAGTATTACCAGTTCATCAATGAAGTTGACAATACACGTGGAAGGCAACGGTAAGCACTTGCGTGATATTCATACATCGTTCTTGTCGCCCTAACATGTCCAACACCACACCATCAAAGCGATCACACTGGGGTAAGGGCATTGCAGCCGTGTACATTCTGTTCGTACTTGGAATTTTATCGTTTGTGGGGTTTGCACTTACACAAAGCGTCGACCTTGTTCGTTCAGACTACTATGAGGCATCACTTTCGTATAGCAAGAGTGCAGAAGCCCGTCAGCGAGCCACTGCGCTCAAGATGGACGACAGTGTTCGGGTCGGTAACGATGGAGGATTGGTAGTTGCCATGCCGCAAGCAGCCTATACGGATGCAACGATATTCTGCTATCGAGCAGACTCTCCGTCAATGGATGTGCATAAACAACTATCGGCCGATTCCTGGTTACACGAGTTTCCGCCTTCGATGCTTGCTGCTGGTAAGTGGCGGGTGGTACTACAGTGGAAGCATGACGGTACTCCTTATGAGTTTGAGAAAGTCATCATGATATGGAATACGTCGCAGGGTTGATGTTAGGGCTGGCAGGGGGCTTGCATTGCGCAGGCATGTGCGGACCCATTGCGGCAACGGTGGGTAGGAGCAATGCATACCTTGTAGGGCGCGTATTGACGTACGCCGTTCTCGGTGCAGCAATTGGCTTCGGATCCAGCGTGATAGCACTCGGTGTATACTCACGGACTGTGAGCATCATTGGCGGCGTTCTCATGATTGTCTTTGCAACCATGCAAATCGTCTGGCATTGGAATCCATTTCCGCAACAACACGTGCTTCAACTAACGAAACCTATTCGTGAGCGACTACAAGGACTATTGCAACGGCGGTCAGCAGTTGCTCTCCTTGGTATTGGCGCACTGAACGGACTTCTTCCATGTGGTCTTGTTGCCAGTGCATTGTTCGGAGCTGCGGCCACCACATCTACGCTGGGTGGCGCACTGTTCATGTTGCTCTTTGGTATCGGGACCTTACCAGTCATGGCCACCATTGCCTATGGCGGCACCTGGCTCAAGCAACGGCTTCACACCCGATATCGGATGGTTGTGCCCGTTGTTGCCCTTCTGATTGGTGCTGCTACGGTGGTCCGCGGCATGGGCCTCGGCATTCCTTTACTCTCTCCAAAGCCCCTTACCATCCTTCAGGAGAATGGATGTTGTGGAGGTGGACATCTATCACATGCACATCCCAGTCAGGCGAGGTAATTTTGTCACTGGTCATTTTTCATCATTTAAGGATTCGTATGAAACGCATCGCATTGGCGATAGTAGTTGGCGTACTGTCGATAGCAGTAGCCGCTCCTGCATTTGCGCAGGATGTTAAGAATGGCAAGAAGGTCTATGAAGAGTATTGCAAGACCTGCCACCAGGCAAATGGACAGGGTATGCCCAAGATCTACCCACCAGTTGCCAAGAGTGACTACATCAAGAGCCAGTCAGTCGAAATCTTGATTCGTGAAGTTGTGTTTGGTAAGAGTGGCAAGGTCAAGGTAAATGGACAGGAGTACAATGGTGTGATGGCTCCACTTCCATCAAAGTACAAGGACAAAGACGTAGCTGACGTACTTACCTATGTTTTCACGAATTTTGGAAACAGTAAGGGCAAGGTAACGCCACAGCAGGTGGCTGCCGCCAAGAAAAAAGGTAAAGTCAAGTAAGACATGACAAACAACACACGCGTCGAACTCCTGAAGTATATGATTATGGCTCGGGAGTTCGACGCTTCCATGTTACGCCTCTATCGTCAAGGCAAGGCCTTCGGCGGTGTGTATTCACAGCTTGGTAACGAGGCAGTAAGCGTTGGGAGTGCCATGGCACTGGATCCAACTCAAGACGTGCTCTTTCCGATGCATCGCAATGTTGGCGCTCACTTTGTGTTTGGTGCCACCATCGACCAAATGATGCAGAACCAATTGGCCCGAGAGGGTAGTCAGATGCGTGGTACGGACGGGACGGGTCATTATGCGGACCCACGCCTACGCATCTATGGCAACGTGAGTCACCTGGGAGCCATGATCCCCGTTGCCAATGGCTTTGTACTGGCTGGCAAGCTTCGCGGTGAGAACACCGTTGCACTTACCTACATTGGGGATGGTGGAGCGCAAGTGGGAGAAGTTCACGAAGCTTTGAACTTTGCTGCTGTTCACAAGTTGCCGTTGGTGTTGATCATCGAGAACAATCAATATGCCTACTCAACACCGAACAGTCAGGAGTTTGCCGTAGATCAGTTGAGCAAGCGCGCAATTGGTTACGGTATCCATGGCGAAACGATCGACGGCACCGATGTCGAGTTGGTTCTCAAAACATGCCAGGCTGCCGTAGCGCGAGCAAGGCGCGGAGAAGGACCAAGCATTATCGAGACGCAGACGATGCGTATGAGGGGGCATGCAGAGCATGATGATTTCTCATATGTCCCTAAGGAACTTCTGGACGAGTGGGCACTCCGCGATCCAGTGAATACCTACAGTGCCAAGCTCATTGCCGACGGCGTCATCTCAAGCGAGGAAGTAAAACAACTGCGTGATACCACGCTGGACCAGATGATTGCCTCAATTGATCGTACGCTTGAATTGCCTTGGCCCGACGCTTCGGAAGGCTTCAAGCAGGTCTTCCTTTGAGAAGTCCTCATATCCACCAACTAAACATCACATACCTACTCCAAACGAGTTAAGATCTCCATGACAACGTACCTCGACGCCATTGCCGACGCCATTCGCATTGAAATGCGAAAGGATCAGAGTGTGTTTATGATTGGTGAGGACATCGGTGTGTATGGTGGTGCCTTCAAGCTAACCAAGGGCTTCCTGGCAGAGTTTGGTCCACAACGCATCATTGATGCACCCATTAGTGAAGCCGCAATCATGGGTGCAGGCATTGGTGCTGCTCTCAATGGAATGCGTCCGATCGTCGAGATGCAATTCATGGACTTCATCACCAATGGATTCAATCAACTCGTAACCGTAGCTGCAACCACTGCCTATCGTTGGGGAATACCTGTTCCTATGGTCGTGCGGGGACCATCCGGAGGTGGTGTTGGAGCAAATCCCTTTCACTCTCGGAACAGTGAGGCATGGTTTGCCCACGCAACAGGTCTGAAGGTTGTATGTCCTGCAACAGCGGCTGATGCTAAGGGGCTGATGACGGCTTCGATCCGTGACCAGAATCCCGTGGTATTCTTTGAACACAAGGGACTCTATCGCAAGATCAAGGACGAAGTACCAGAAGGTGAGTACGTGGTGCCACTTGGTCAAGCCAAGGTTGTTCGTGAAGGTACCGACGTGTCGGTGATCACCTATGGCAGTGCCGTTCACATGGCTCTTGAAGCAGCAACCATGCTCGAAGCAGACGGTGCGTCGGTTGAGGTCGTCGATATCAGAACCTTGGTACCGTTGGACGAAGAGACCATCCTACAGTCCGTGCGTAAGACCGGTCGTGCCGTTGTCGCACATGAAGCAGTGCTCACCGCAGGTTTTGCTGGAGAAATTGCCTCCCGTATTGCCGACTCTGCATTTACCTTCCTTGACGCTCCGGTAAAGCGCGTTGCTGCGTATGATTCACCAACGCCGTTTGCTCCCACGCTCGAGAAGGCAGTATTGCCAAATGCCGAAAAGATCGCCGAAGCGTTGCGCTCAGTCCTGGCATTTTGATTTGACTCCTGGCCGTCGGCCATCAGCACTGTGCAAAACGATTTGCATCCGAACTACGGTCTCATGAACTGAGAGTCCGTATTTTTGTGCTTCATTTACAGAGTACCACTACCCATGCCCAGAATTCTCTTCCGCGTTTCGTATGCCATTCCTGATGGAAAACGTTCGGAATATCTCAGTCACATCGCCAAACTCCGGACATTCTACCAGGCCACAGGAGTCGAGTATTCTGTGTTTGAAGACCAAGGAAAGCACAACCACTTCCAGGAAGTGTACGTGTACCCATCAGTCGAAGCGTATGAAGCATCCGACGATCCGGAGAACACCAAGGACGTTGCTGACGTGCTAGATGCCGTTTACGCCATGGCGTCAAACATCGCCTACCATGTGGCAAAAGAACTTGCATAGGTGCATGTTGCCCGAATGCCATGCTGGCGCAGTTTAGTTCCAAACCGCAGGCATTCTTGCCAAATGATCGCAACGTAGTTGTCGAACACTGCGAGCGACTCTATAGCCTGGATTCAACGAAACCAGAGCCCCCTTCCGGGGTTGGGAATACCATTCGCAAATGGGTGTTTGGTTTACTTGGTGGTAAAAGAGAAGAGGGGCGGGGACTCGATCGTGCTGCACGTGAAGGCAGACCACCCCGCATCTTGGTGTTTCGGTATGACGCCGTCGGCGATTACATCGTCACGTCGCCGTTTGTTCGACAAATCGTGGATCACATTCCAAACGTCGAGATCGATGTTGTAGGGTCCACCAGAAACGCCGGCCTCCTTCGCTCGGATCCATTTGTGAACGAGGTCGTGTCCATTCATCCTGCTCATCCGCCACACGTCAGTTGGAAGAATGTGTGGAATCATGCGAGAAAGCGTAGGCCGGACGTCGTTGCAGCACTAGTGTTTACCAAGATGACGAAGGCAGCGATACTCACGGCCTTTGCCGGTAGGCAAGCGATGAGCGTGACCATCGAACACAGCAAGCGAAGGGATATCTACGGCAAGGTCTTCGACCTGCAGGTCCCGCATCGTGTGGCTGCCGAACACTACATGGAGACAATGTCCAGCGCTGCCGATGCATTGTTAGGTGTCCGCCAATCCAAACCGCAACCGTACATCGTGCTCGACCAACCAACCTGTGAACGTGTAAGCTCGCGTCTTGTACACTACGATGCAGGGTTCCAACTGCCTTCTGTTCAAGGTGTTGTTGCAGCGAAAGGACAGGTGTTGTTCACCGACGCATCACCTGGTCGACGCTACGTCGTGGTGAACGTAAGTGCCTTCTCGCCGAACCGACAGTGGAACGTGGCCATTGCTTGTGAGGTGGCAAGCAGGATTGCATCGGCATGTCCGGATGTCGTGTGCTTTGTGACGGGCGGACCCGACGCCTATCAGCGAATCAAGATCGGTGTTGATGGGCTAGGGCATGACCGTGTTGTCCAATGGACGGGAAACCTGAAGGAGTTTATGGCCTTGATTGCAGGTGCGGCCTTGATCGTAACTCCCGATACAGCGGCGGTTCACATTGCTGCAGCAGCTGGCCGACCAGTGGTAGCATTGTTTGCCGAGCTTATCAAGGTGGCCGAGTGGTTCCCGTACGGAACTGAGTATAGAGCACTACTCAGTCCAAACCCGAACACCATTGATGACTTGCCGGTGGATTTCGTTGTCACCCATGCCTGTGACCTTCTACAATCATCAAGCATGTAATGATCAAGCACATTGAGATATGGCTTCGGACACTGATACGTGCTGTGCTTGTGGGATGGCGCAAACCACAATACGTCGACGTACCTGCTCAGTCAGGACAGTACCTTACTCAAGCACAGTCGATTCTATTGTTGCGCCAGGACAGGATAGGGGATGTGCTTATCAGTACACCCCTGGTGAAAGCTCTCCGTGATCAGTTTCCGCAGGCCCGAATTGACATTCTCCTTGGAAGCAACAACGAAGGTGTGAAGCAGGCGGTAGCACCCATGGTGAATCAGGTTCTGGTGTACCGGAAATCAGCAAGCAGCTTGATTTCTGTTCTCGCTGCAATTCGCAAGGTCAGGTACGACGTGATCGTCGACTTGATGGACAACCCTTCCACAACATCAAGCATCATCGTTCGGTGGAGCAAGGCCACAGCACGGTTGGGAGTCGACAAGACTAATGCCGCCGTCTACACGCATGTGGTGCCGATGTTGGATCGTAGTTCCACGCCCATTGCACGGCGAATTGCGCAATTGTTGATGCCGTTTGGTATCGATCCTGAAGGAGTATCACTCAAGCCCATTTACTCAATGGCAGATGCAGAGTTGGATGCTGCACGAGTTCGTCTTGGCATGAATCAGTCAGCCACGTCGTTTCACCTTGGAGTAGTAGCGAGCGGTAGCGGGAGTGGTCGATCTTACCCACCGGAAGCAACCGCACGCATACTGAATACCCTAACTGAGCAGTATCCAGCGGTAAAGGTCCACCTGTTTAGCGATGGAAAGCATAGACAGTGGACACAAACCGTTTCTGAATTAACATCAGCAATACCAGTACAGCCATCTGCCGACTTTCACTCAGCAGTTGTGGCAATGAGCTGTATGCAGGCATTGTGGACACCCGACACGAGCATTGTTCACGTTGCGGCTGCTCGGTCAACGCCCGTTTGCGTAATGTACGTCCATTCAAATCCGGCGTTGTTACCATGGTATCCAATAGGCGCACACTATGAGGCATTAACAACGTCGACAAACGATATTGCTAACATCCCCGAAGCCGACATACTAGCGGCAATGCAGCGGCTGTTTGCATATTGCAATATTCACACTGGAGAGTCATGAACTTTAGAAAGCGTACCGCACACTGCGGTGAGTTGCGTCCATCAGATGCTGGCAGGACCGTCGTCCTCAATGGCTGGGTTAACGCTCGCCGAGATTATGGGAGCATTGTGTTTATCGACCTTCGCGACCGCGAGGGTGTGACGCAGGTCGTGCTTGATGCTACTGACAATCCTGAGCTGGCAGCAAACCTCAAGGATGTGCGTTCCGAGTGGGTTCTTTGGGTGGAAGGCGCAGTAAGAATGCGTGAGAATCCAAATCCGAAGATTCCGACAGGGCTTGTCGAGATCGTTGTTCGTGATGCCGGTGTTATCAATCGTAGTGAGGTGCCGCCGTTCGAGATTGTCGACGATCTCCAGACAAACGAAGAGCTTCGCTTACAATATCGCTACCTTGATCTACGCCGACCAACCATCCAGCAGAAGTTGCTCATGCGTAGTCGACTTGCATCCGTAACGCGTGAGTACTTTAGTGCTGAGGGCTTTGCCGAGGTCGAAACTCCCGTCCTCACACGCAGCACTCCAGAAGGAGCAAGAGACTACCTTGTGCCAAGCAGGGTGAACAAGGGAAGATTCTATGCCTTGCCTCAGAGTCCGCAACTCTTCAAGCAACTCCTCATGGTTAGTGGTTTCGACCGCTACATGCAGATAGTGAAGGTGTTCCGCGACGAAGACCTCCGTGCAGACCGACAACCAGAGTTTACGCAGATCGATATCGAGATGAGCTTTGTCGAGCAGTCCGACATTATGGCCATGACCGAGCGGTATGTTCAACACGTTTGGAAACGCTTGCTTGATATTGACCTTGATCTTGGATTCAGGCAGGTCACCTTTGCCGATGCAATGAATACCTATGGATCTGATAAGCCCGACCTAAGGTATGGCTTGCCGATTGTAGATGTAACTGACTATGCAGCGTCGAGTTCATTCGTCGTGTTTAAGTCGGCCGCCGATGCTGGACATGTCGTTAAGGCCTTACGTATTCCTGATGCGGCATCGTTTAGTAGAAAGCAGATCGACGAACTGACGGATCTTGCGAAAACACATGGTGCTGGAGGGCTTCCGTATCTGAAGCTTGTACAAGGCGAGGTTAGTGGATCGTTTAGCAAGAACCTTCCGCCTGACGAAGCCACAACGTTGCTGTCGGCATGCTCTGCAGCTGATGGCGACCTTGTTCTTTTTGCCGTAGGTGAATGGGAACGAGCTTGTACCATTCTTGGAGCATTGCGTATTGAGGCCGCTCGGCGACTAGACCTTGTGTCCAAGACTACAACGCCGTACAGCATGCTCTGGATTACGGAGTTCCCGTTGCTTGAGCACGACCCTGAGGAGCAACGCTGGGTGGCTCGTCACCATCCGTTTACAAGTCCAATGACGGAGGACCTTCATCTACTCGAGTCGAATCCGGGTGCGATTCGTGCTCGTGCCTATGACCTTGTCATGAATGGTTATGAGGCGGCAGGGGGCTCTGTACGTATTCACGATAGTACGGTGCAGCAACGTATGTTCGACTTGATCGGCATGTCGGTAGAAGAAGCTAACGCAAAGTTTGGCTTCCTGCTAAAGGCCCTCAAGTATGGTGCTCCACCACACGGTGGCATTGCCTTTGGCTTCGATCGTCTTGCTATGGTACTTGCGGGAACGAACAACATTCGCGACGTCATAGCGTTTCCTAAGACCACGTCAGGACTGTCGTTGATGGACGGCTGTCCGTCCGACGTTGATGATAAACAGCTCGCAGAACTGGGAATCGCCCTACGGCAATAACATGAAGCGCAGAACATTCCTGTCCGTTGGCCTGCTTGGCACAGCAGCTAGTGCATCGTCGTTTGCACGGTGGTACTACCGTACTTCGGACGAGACAAGCCACGTTGCGTCAACGAGATTTTCAAGAATCATGAATGCCTCGCAAATGGGGCAATGGGCCGCTCTTCCCATAGGCGAGCGCATGATCCGTATTGCAAACCACTTTGTGGATGTGCCGTATGTGGGAGGAACGCTTGAAGGTGATCCCGAACAATGTAGGCTGGATTTTGAAGGTCTTGATTGCGTGACCTTCTTTGAGCTTACGCTAGGCATTGCCCGCATGATTGGCCATGGTGGTACAACGATTGAAGATCTTCGAAAAGAAGTCGAGTTCACCCGCTATCGCTCAGGCAAACTTGTCGGGTACGAGAGCAGACTTCACTATACGGCCGATTGGATTGCCGACAACGTTGTGAAGAAGGTCGTTGTTGACGTTACTCCGCAGTTAGACGGAAAACCGCTTCACCTGGCTGTGAATTTCATGAGTACACATCCTCAGTACTACAAGCCACTCCAAGAGCATCCAGAGCTTATTCCCGTGTTTGCCAAGATTGAGCAACACATCAACGCTCAGCAACACTTGTACATCCCAAAGGATGACGTGGCCAAGGTCGAGGATCAACTACAGTCTGGCGACATCGTGGCTATCGTAACCAACAAGGTTGGTCTGGACTACGCCCACACGGGATTGATTAACGTTGTTGATGGGCAGGCACGATTTATGCATGCCTCTTCGACGCAGAAGAAGGTCGTCCTTGATGCAACGATAAGCGAGTATCTCAAGAGGGTTTCATCCCACACAGGGGTGACGATTGTCCGCCCGATATAGACCTAGCAGCCACTACTTGAACTTAACAACGACGTCTTCCTTGAGTTCCATCGTGATGGCTTCGCGTGGATATTTAGCCATCATTTTCTGTGCTGACTTCAGATCGCCCTCCTTGACCTTGTCGAATTCCATCAGTAGTGAAGGGTTGGCTTCCCACTGATCAATGAGTTTGTCGAAGTCGACGTACATCAATGTTAGCGTGTTGTCCGTCCGATACGTTGCCGTGGTCGAAGCAATTGGCTGGTCTACCTTCACACGCAAACTCATGCGCATCCCACGCATGAAACCAGACATGGCATCGAGCATCGCCAGGAGCTCTTGTTTGGATTGCGGTTTGTCTTTCTCTGACTTCTTACTGTCTTTTCCTGGAAGAGGGTTATGAATGGTAAGGGCACTGTCGATGTACGTAAACGTGACGATCTTATCGTCCGAGTCGTCATCTTCTTCACCAGCGGTACCATCGGTACTTGAGTTCGACGCGCCAGTTGCATTCTTTGCACGATCCTTGTTCAACTGAACCCAGTTGATATTGCTGGCTAGGTAGGTGGCTACATATCCTCTCATGGTACCAACTTCGATGGGGTTCCATGATTCAAGGTTTACACCACCACCGAACTTTCTACCTTCCTCACGGATGGATTCGTCAGACCAAGGGAGTGATGGCCCCTTGTCGTCGACACTATCCTGCCCAAGTTTCGAAAAGCTCTCCACCATGGAGAAGAATCGGGGAGCAAAGAGCATGGTGTCCACAATGTGGGCACGTCCGTCGGCATGGACGGTAATCGTCGTTAGAGTCCTCAAACAACCCGTTGTGACCAGCCCTGCCACGAGCAAGGCAAGTATTACCCATTGTTTCATACGAATCCTTTCAAGTGCCGACAATTTACGAACAGCCCAGAGCGAAATCCCAAGGACTGGCTAGGCCTTCTGGACACTGAGCTCCGTGGCAACGACATCGGCAATTGCTTCCGCGACAATGGTCGGCGTCACCGGGGTCGGGGAAAGTTCCTGCAACGAGATACTGTTCTGTTGCAATGCCTGACGGAAGGCTGCACGACGTTCATCCGGAATGGATACCAGTTCAGAAAGCAATAGATGCTCCGGACCACAGAGGATCGAACCATGCTGAAGTACAACATCGTTCTGGACGCACTGTGCACTGCCGACAACCTTACGTCCGCCTACCATGATTTCCGATCGAGCACTCGTAGCAAAGCATGCTTGTCCCATGTCTGATCCAGAAGCATAGTGCGACCGAAGATCTGTCCCAACGGTATCGAACTCTAGTACGTTACCATTCTCACCCAAGATGTTTACCAAGGCACGATGAATGAGTTGATGAACGCTTGCATAGATGGATTGCGGACTGCCGGTTGCTACAACGCAGTAGGTGAGTTCATTGGCATGCAACACAGCTCGGCCGCCCGTAGGTCGGTGGACAATATCAATGCCATGCTTGGTTGCTGCCGAAGCGTCGATAACGTCGATACGTTGATGCTTCCCCAAGGAAACAGCCCACGGCTGCCAGGTGTAGAGACGCCACAACCAGGGAGCATTTTCCTGACGAAGACGATCTACGAGAGCAAGATCACGTCTCATGTTCTCGACGCCTGTAACAGTCTCAACAGCCAACTGCATTACTCGCTCTTGAGTATTCGCGTGAACTTGAGTTTGCCGACCTTGAGCACGTGGTCAGCATTAAGCTGGATCATGGCGTTAAGGTCAGCAACCTTCTCACCATCGACTGACACAGCCCCCTGACCAACCAATCTGCGTGCTTCACTGTTGGAAGCGGCAGAGCCAGTGGCCACGATAAGGGTAACGATGCCTATTTCATGTGTACCTGCATCGGCTTTGAACTCCGGCATGGTGTCTGGCACATCCTTCTTGACAAACATCCGCTCGAATTCGGCAAAGGCATCGTCGGCAGCTTGCTGGTTGTGATAACGAGCAACAATCTGCTTGGCAAGATTTACCTTGGCATTCCGCGGGTGTAGCGAACCATCGGCAAGTCCGTTGCGAACTGCCTCAGCCTCGGCGGACGATGCATTTACTGCTAGCTCGTACCAGCGGACGATGAGCGTATCCGGGATGCTCATGGTCTTACCGAACATGTCGCGTGGAGAGTCCGTAAGACCAATGTAATTGTCGAGCGACTTGCTCATCTTTTCGACGCCATCCGTGCCTTCAAGAATAGGCATGGTGAGGATGCACTGTGGTTCATGTCCGTAGGCACGCATGATCTCGCGTCCAACCAGGAGGTTGAACTTCTGATCCGTCCCGCCAAGCTCGATGTCGCTCTTCACGGCAACGCTGTCATATGCTTGAGAGAGTGGGTAGAGGAATTCGTGGACGGAGATTGGCTCACCGCTCCGGTAACGCTTGGTAAAGTCGTCTCTCTCCAGGAGCTGGGCCACCGTGTACTTGCCAGCGAGATTCACTACCTCGGCGAACGACAAGGCATTGAGCCACGTGCTGTTGTGGGTAATCTCCAGTCTGTTGGTATCAAGAATGCGTTGTGCTTGCTCGACGTAGGTGCGACCATTCTCACGTGTTTCTTCAAGCGTTAGTGCAGGCCTGGTCTTGCTCTTGCCGGTTGGATCGCCAATCATTGCTGTAAAGTCGCCAACGATCAGGACAACGGTATGACCAAGATCTTGAAAGAGCCGAAGTTTATTGAGGACGACGGCATGACCAATGTGAATGTCAGGTCGGCTAGGATCCAGTCCCAGCTTTACCCGCAGTGGCTTGCCAGTTGCGTGACTACGTTCAAGCTTTGTCAGCAGTTCATCTTCCGGAAGCAGATCAACAACATTGTGTTTGATTAGCTGTAGTTGTTCTTTTGGTGTCATAACGTCACAAAGTTATCACGTTGGTATAGCCAGCGAGCACTGCTGTGAAGGTTCTACCACGAATCAATGCTTCGGGTAACAAGGCATTAGTCTGCCATTCCGCCCTTCATGCGCTGCATTCCACGTTGCTGTTCCTTCTCCTTGATGGTATGGCGCTTGTCAAAGAGCTTCTTACCACGAGCAATGCCTAGCTCTACCTTGACGTAGGGACCAGAGAAGTAGATCGAGAGGGGGACAACCGTGAGACCCTTTTCTTCAAGGCTTACCCGAATGCGCTGCAATTCGTGTTTGTGAAGGAGCAGTTTACGCTGACGCATTGGGTCGTGATTCTCCCGATTCCCATGGTCGTACGGATTGATATGCAGTCCTATCAGCATCAACTCATCGACCGTTCTTGACGGAAAGGTCGCGTAGGCCTCGAGCATGCTCACCTTACCTGCGCGCAGACTCTTGACCTCCGTACCCGTGAGTTGGATGCCTGCCTCGAAGGTGTGCAGGATCTCGAACTCGTGGTAGGCCTTCCGGTTCTTGGCTATGGTTCGTATGGTACGGTCATCTGGCTGCATTGCAGGGTGGGTTCTTCTGACCCTTCGACGGTGCTGTAAATAGAGCAGCCCGGCGCATTGCGCTGGGCTGTCAAAGGTGAAAAGTGCGGAGGGGGAGGGATTCGAACCCTCGATAGAGCTTTACAACCCTATGACGGTTTAGCAAACCGTTGCCTTCAGCCACTCGGCCACCCCTCCGGGTTCAGGAATATGCAAGATACAACGTATTCGTAAATTTTGCGAGTTATGAATGCTAAAGAAACACCACTTAACCGACAATACAACCAAATCAAGGCCAAACACCCTGATACCATCCTACTGTTTCGGTTAGGTGATTTCTACGAAACCTTTGGCAACGATGCACTGCTTACCTCGCAGGCCTGTGGCATTACGCTGACCAAACGTAATAACGGCGCCGAAGCCGAAACACCGCTCGCCGGGTTCCCACATCACCAGTTGGATACCTACCTGCCGAAGCTGGTCAAGGCTGGGCATCGCGTTGCTGTTTGCGAACAACTTGAGGACCCTAAACAAGCCAAGGGCATCGTCAAACGTGGCGTTGTAGAAATCGTTACGCCTGGTGTGGTGATGTACGACAAGCTCCTCGAACACAATGCCAATACGTTTGTGTGTTGTTTGGTCAAGGGGCTAGGTAGGCGTAGTGGTTCAACGCAGAATGATGAGCGATGGGGCATGGCCATTGCTGACATTTCAACCGGACAGTTCCTTGCAGGTGAGGTGGCTGGCAATACTCTTGCAAACCTCCTTGAGAGCTTTCAGCCGGCAGAACTCCTCGTGAACAAGGATCAGCGTGAGTACTGGGAGCCCCTCCACAAGCAGGCAGCACCGCATGCTGCGCTAACACGACAAGAAGGGTGGTTGTTTGATGCAGACTTTGCTCTTACGACTGCTCTCCGTCACTTTGAACTGACCTCGCTGAAGGGTTTTGGCATTGAAAACGATAGCCTGGCTGCCACAGCCATTGGCGTTGTACTCCACTATGTAGGGGAAACACAACGCAATGCCTTGCCACAACTACGATCGGTCCGTCTACTACACGGTGCCGAGGTCATGGTCCTGGATACGTCTACAAGACGTAACCTAGAGATTCATCAGTCTGGGTCAACTGGTACACGTGGTGCACTGTTGGACATCGTCGATCGCACAGCGTCGCCCATGGGTGGACGTCTTATGCGCTGGTGGATACAAGCCCCCTTGGTTTCGCTCTCGGCAATCAAGGAACGTCAGCAAGGCGTTACGAGCTTTGTTGACGATGCCGTGTTGCGGACGTCCATGCTTACGCATTGCGGACGAGTCGGGGACCTTGAGCGACTCGTTACCAAGGTCGTTACCGACAGGGCAACAGCTCGAGACCTAGTAACGCTGAAGGACGGCTTGAGGCAAATCCCTTCAATCAAGGAGCTGGTGAGCCCCCTTCCATCACTTGCGTCGCTTAACGCAGCTCTCACGTCGCATGACGACGTGGTCCAGATGATTGGCGAAGCCCTCAACGACGAAGCACCGATACAGGTTGGAACGGGGAAGATGTTTCGCTCGGGTTACCATGCAGAGCTTGATCAAGTGTGTAATGCACAAGCAAACGGACATGAGTGGATCCGTACCTTTCAGGAAAGGGAGCGCAGTGCCACTGGGATTTCAACGCTAAAGGTTTCCTTTAACAACGTCTTTGGTTACTACATCGAAGTCAGCAAGGTTCAGAGCGCCAATGTGCCATCGCATTACGAGCGAAAACAAACATTGACGAATGCCGAACGCTACACCACGCCAGAGTTGAAGCAACTTGAGCACACGTTGCTTACGGCCTCAGAACAGGTATCGACGCTTGAAGCTCAGCTGCTTGCTCAGCTTAGGAAACGTGTGAGTGAACATTGCGACCAGATCCAGCGAACGGCACAGGTCGTTGCTCAGTTGGACTGCTTGAGATCGTTTGCTGATGTAGCGGTCGACAATGAGTATACCTTGCCAGTAGTACATGAAGAAACGGATCTCGTTATCGTAGACGCCCGACATCCTGTTATCGAAAAGGTGCTTCCTGCCGGTAACAGTTACGTTCCAAACGACATAACACTCGACACTACCGACCAGCAGATTCTGGTCATCACTGGTCCGAACATGAGCGGCAAGAGCAGCTATCTACGGCAGACAGGACTGATTGTCTTCCTTGCACATATCGGATCCTACGTACCGGCAACTGAAGCACGCATACCGCTTACCGACCGGATCTTCACACGGGTTGGTGCACACGACAACTTGATGGCAGGGGAGAGTACGTTCCTTGTCGAAATGCAAGAAGCAGCGAACATCATTCACAACGCCACCACGCGGAGTCTGATTCTCCTCGACGAGGTAGGACGTGGAACAGCAACGTTCGATGGCATCAGCATTGCCTGGGCAATCGCAGAGTATCTGCATGAAGTCGTCGGAGCGAAGACCCTGTTTGCAACGCATTACCACGAGCTGACGGCGCTATCGGACCACTTCTCCAGGATCAAGAATGTCCGCGTAGAGGTCGTTGAACTTGCCGACGGTATTGTGTTTACTCACCGTGTAGTTCCAGGTTCTGCCGACCATAGCTTTGGCATTCACGTAGCACGAATGGCCGGAATGCCTGCTAGTCTGTTAAAGACGGCCTCGGCTGTACTCAAGCAATTGGAATCTGGATCGCACGAGCCCGACTCAGTGCCCGTGCAAGTGTCAGTGAATCGTGAGGGTGGACGGAGCATGGTGAATGGAGATCAGCTCACGATCTTTCAGTTGCACGACGACGAGTTGCATGACAAACTGCGTAGTATTGACATCGAATCACTCACGCCCTTGCAAGCGCTACAGGTACTTGCTGAACTCAAACAATCAATCGACTAATGCTGAATCCGAAATGGACGAGAATCTAGAATCAATACGCAAGAAATGGACAGAGCGCGATCGGGTTGTGAAGGCCATAACCAAGGATGGTATGTTCCGTGCTGCCGTAGTGCATAACACCCTAAGCGTACAAACAGCGCAGAACCAGCATGAGCTGGATCCATTGCGCTCGCTTATGCTTGCACGTGCTATGTCCGGAGCTACACTCATGGCATCGTTCCTAAAGGGTGAGGAGCGCGTTGTCCTCTCATTCGAAGGCGACGGGCAGATTCGCACCGTTTACGCCGAAGCCATGCAGGTAGGCGAGGTGCGTGGCTACTGTACGATGAACGAAGAACCCGTTGCTGACAGAAAGAGTGCACTTGGTCAGGGGCTTCTCAAGGTGCAGCGTGTACTCTACGGAAAGAACGAGCCAATAACAGGGATCGTCGAACTCATACGAGGTGATGTTACGACCGACCTTGGACACTATCTCACACAAAGCGAACAGATCCCTTCGGCGTTTATGTTGGACTGTGCCTACGACGAAGCTGATAAGATCAGGCAAAGCGTAGGTCTTCTTGTTCAGGCCATGCCAGGTGCTCGACCGGAGGACATCTTCAAGGTTTACGACGTTCTGGATATGCTTGATAGGCCGACGGAGTTTGCCGACCGTGGATATACACCCGAGGATATTCTCCGTCAGATTCTTCCTACCGATATCGACGTGCTAGGCTCTTCGCCCGTAGACTTTTTCTGCCGGTGTTCGATTGAGCGGTTCAAGAGCGTCCTCCTCACATTGGGATACGACGAAATCCTAAGCATGGAACGGCAAGGACACAACGAGCTCCATTGTCAATACTGCAACAAACGCTACCTCTTAACCGAACAGGATTTCGGTGAGCTCAAGGAACAACTGCTCGCAAAGCGCAACTGATTGAAGGGGGCTAGGTAGCTGTTGTGAGTCGCGCTTAAGCGACTAGGCGACTGATTGTGATTGCAGTATGGCGATGACGGCAGCCATGACAATGTCGTCAGCCGTACACCCACGGGAGAGGTCGACAAACGGCCGACGCAGTCCTTGTACAATCGGACCATAGGCCTTGAAACCAGCGAGACGCTCCGTGATCTTGTAGGCAATGTTGCCTGCATCGAGGTCCGGGAAGATCAGGACGTTGGCCATGCCGGCGAGCGGACTGTTTGCTGCTTTCCTATGTGCCACGACGGGGACGAATGCTGCATCAAACTGCAGTTCACCATCGGCAACGATCTCGGGATGTTTCGCAGAAAACTGTTGAAATGCCTCCTGAACCTTCTGCACATGTGAATGCTGAGCCGAGCCCTTGGTAGAAAAGCTCAGGAAGGCAACGCGCGGATCGATCTCGGTAAGCGTCTTATGATTCTGTGAAGCAGACCATGCAATGTCGGCCAGCTGTTCAGCCGTCGGATCAGGGACCACGCCACAATCGGCATAGGTTAGCGTGTGACCACTTGGGTGAGTCATCAGGAAGAAGCTGCTTACGACATTCACATCAGCTGCAGCGCCGATCACCCAGAGTCCGGCTCGGATAACATCGGACGTTGTGCTGATGGAGCCAGCAACGCCAGCATCCATTTCGCCTGTTTCCACAAGCCAGGCAGCCTTGTACAAGGGGAGTGCAGCTAGTGCTTCTGCCTGCTCCTTCGTTAAACCCTTCGAAGCACGACGCTCAAGAAGGTGATTGGTTAGGGCGGCTTCGTCAACACGAGTATCGGCAGTTATCAAGAATGGTCGCGCAATGCCACGCTCTTCAAGTGTTCTTGCTGCCTCAATCGTCCGCGGGTCGGCAGAATCAGGCAGGGCCACCGATGCTTGTTGTGTCGCAGCTCGTTGTGCTAGTCTATCCTCGAGTGTACTCACGGTGCAATGCCAAGTAAAGCGTTTGTGGAGTCAGGCAGACTCACCGTGGTCACGACCTTTTCTGCAAACTCATCGAATGCGGTGATCGTTCGGCCATCAGAAGAAGAACAGTACATGCGTGCTCTAGCAGCATCATACCAGATTCCATAGTACGCTTCGAACTGAACGGCTGCAGCACGCTTGGGTGAGCGTGAGGCTGCTTGCAGAAGACCGTTTTGTACGGGGACATAGCAGAAGCCGCTGGCATTCACGACTATGCCATGGGGTAGTTGTTTCGGACCTTCACTTTCACGTGAAGTGAGTGCAACCGAAGCAACAATGGATCGATTTGTCACATCAAGCGCGCTAAGCATGGGTGCTGTTGGTGTTTCCGTGCTACCAGCGTCCTTCCCAGCCCCCTTCATCACAATACAGAACACACCACCCAATGCATCGGCCCGAACCCATTGCGGAGATGGTGCAGGGAGGGGAATGGTTGCTTCCACTGCGTTGGTGCGAGAATCGATGATGCGCGCTTCCTGCAATTCGGGTACAAGCACGCAAATCTGGTTGCCTAGGGCGACGATGTCAGACGGCACGGCATTGAGTGGAATGCTGCTCACCACGCTGTTTATCGTAAGGTCAACGATGGCCACAGACTGTTCTGATGGAATTGCAACGTAAGCCGTGGTTGCATTGGCAAAGGCAATGCCTGATGCCATGCCAGGGAGAGCAATGGTATCGCTGGCCTGGAGATTGGATCTCTGGAGGACAACGATCTCGGCATTAGACCGTAACAAGTAGAGGTTGTCTCTGTACTCTTGCAAACGTTGCACAGGATAGGTGCCCGATGCATCTGTTGGTTTCCAAACCGTGGTCTTGTTAAGTCCGCTTGGCATATCAACCGTGTACACTTCACCTGGTCCGCTTACAAGCAAACGCCACGTGTCATCAAAAGAGTTGACCAAGGGTTCTTCGGGAGAGCACCCTCCTGTAAAGATTACCAGGCCAATCAGCGGTATGATGTAGAGGTACTGTTTCACTGTCAACAAACTACAAACCACACAGGGAACAACATGCACGAGGTCGGTTTGGTTACGAGAGGTGACGAATAACGTGGCGAATGATCGACGTCATCACCGGTTCTGCTACCTTGGCTGCGGCAAGGACGTCTTCGATGCTTACCGGTTGTAGCGAGTCCGGAAAACACTCGTCAGTGATGATGCTCATGCCCAAGACATCCATGCCCATGTGCACGGCAGCAATCGTTTCGGGGACCGTGCTCATCCCAACGACATCGGCACCGATCCCACGCAAGAACCGATACTCTGCACGGGTTTCAAGGTTCGGACCAGGAACGGCTACATACACGCCTCGGTGGACATAGTGCTGTAGTTCAAGGGCAGCTTGCTGAGCCAAGGCGATGAGCTTCTTGCTGTATGGTTCACTCATGTCGGGAAAACGCGGACCAAGCCGCTCGTCGTTCGGACCAATGAGCGGACTTCCCCCAAGGAGGTTGATATGATCTTCCATGATCATCACATCGCCCCGGCGGTATATGGGATTCATACCACCGCATGCATTCGACACGAACAACGTTCGAGCGCCAAGCCGGTGAAGAACACGGAGAGGGAAGGTGATCTGCTGTTGTGAATACCCCTCGTACACATGGAACCTTCCTTGTAGAACGGCAACGGGTACCGATTCGAGTGTCCCGAGGATGAGTCGTCCCTTGTGACTTTCTACCGTGCTCAGCGGGAAGCCAGGGATGTTCTGGTAGTCGATGGCCACATGCGCGTCGACCTGTTCGGCGAGAGCGCCAAGTCCGGTACCTAGGATGATTGCCACACGAGGTACTAATGGCGACAGTGAACGGATTGCCGATTCTGCTGCCGTGATCGCCTCGTACAGGGGCATGGCATTGATGTCATTCGTAAGCGTCATGCTGAAAAATACGATAGTGTACTGTTGCAGCAGGGTTAGAGCGACTCTGATGCTGCAATTGGAGAGTCCAGTACGACAACACAATAGGTCGGTGTGGATAACTCAAATGCTGAGGTTGTTGTTAGTAACGTTCAGCCTTACAAGCAAAGCCCCCTGAAGGCGTTTTTGTACTTTTGATGCGCAGCAACCGAGGAAAAAGTGAACCTACGTCTTCTTAGTGTGTCGCTTGTTCTCCTGGGCATGTTATGCATTGCATTACATCTCAGCGGTCAGGTAGTCTCACACCCACTCCTAACACTTGAACAGACTGAGCTCGAGGTTGATCACTTGATCAACAGCGGGTCCGTCCGTTATGCTCAAGAAGTGTTAAGGGGGCTTGAGAGTCGGTGGGTAAGAGCAGCGACCGACGAATTGGTTCTTGATCAAGCGCGAGTGTTTGACGTAAGCAAGCAACCAGCGCTGTATGGTCGTACAACGCAGACGTTTATCGACCAGCGGTCGAACTCACCACGCATACCGTTTGTTCATGCTGAGCGCGGATTTTCTGCCTTGTTAGACAAGCAATGGAAGGTTGCGGCTAGTGAGTTTGAACGTGCTGCCTCAACCGCTCAAGAGCAAGGAGCTATTCGACAGGTTCCGGAATACAAGCATGTACAACATCTGGTCTTGTTCTGGTTAGGAGTTGCTCGCGCAAACGGTGGACTCTTTGCCGAAGCATTGAATGCCTTTGACGCTTGTGTGACGGCGGACACGGCAGGCGACTATGCAGCGAGGGCAGTGTTTGCAAAGGCGCAGTTGTATGAACGTAACGCAAACATCGATCAGGCCATTGCATCGTATGCACAGGTGCGTACACGCTATCCGCAAACCAACATCGTGATCGCAGCACGGCTGCGAGAAGCACAGATGTTCCTCAACAAACATCAGCCCGAACGTGCCACTGACGTTCTGGTTGGCGTTGATGCGTTGATCCGTTCCTCCGTCGCTTCCGATACCTCCACATTGGCGCGTCAGCTATACATTGAACATGCCGATGAGCAGTTGCAGCTACTACGGACCAACATCCAGATTCAACGTGACCAGTACGCAGGGGCCTTGGACGCTGCACGATCGTTCGTACGTCAGTATCCTCAGTCGCGATACGCACCGCTGATCCAACTGTACGGAGGATATTCTGCATTGAGCATGGACTCGAATGCTGTTGCATCCGAGATGCTTGGTGCACTCATTCAGCGTGAGCCGTCGGAAGCCTCGGCCATCAAGCAACAGGCACAGTTGTACAATGCCGTTGCCCTGCAGCGGCTAGGTCGGGTTGATGAAGCTCGTGCAATGTTTGCCGACCTGTCGACGCAGCCCGATTATCCATATCAAGCTCAGGCACTGCTTGAGCTAGGTCAGCTTGCCTATCAGCGAGGGGACGTGTCTGCTGCACAGAAAAATCTCGACAGAGCAGAGCGTGCGGCATCGGACCCCTCAACCATGATTCGTGCACGAATCCTCCTCGGAGCCGTGTATGTAGAACAGCAGAAATGGGAAGAAGCCGCAGATGCCTATGCTCGCGCAGAACAACTGGCACTCAGTGCAACGGACCAGTACCTGAAGCATCGTAGTCGCTATCTGGCCGAGGCACGACTGAAGAAGGGTATCTGCTTGCTTCAGCAGAACGAGAGGCCGGCAGCAATCAAGGCCTTGACGGAGTACTTGGGTAGTCATCCTACCGACCCTTCACGCGATGAGGGAACGTTCTGGCTTGCCGAAGCCATGTATCGCTCCGACCTTTTACGCAATGCTCAGGAACTCTACGAAGACATTGTTCATCGGTATACCGCAAGTCCACGTCGCGAGGAAGCCATGTATGGTCTGGCCTGGACATACTTCCGCAAACGTGAGTTCGACAAGTCCGTGAACATGTTTAGTCAACTTGTCGGCACCTACCCGAAGAGCAAGTTCACTGCTGATGCCCTTGTGCGTCAGGGTGATGGTCTCTACATCACCCGGCGGTATGGCGATGCAGCAGCAGCGTATAGCAAGGCAGCCCGTATAGCACCGTCGACTGACGAAGGACTGTATGCCGGGTATCAGGCTGGACAAGCCATGTATCGAGCTGGAAGACTAGACCAGGCCTTTGATCATCTGCGCCAGTATGCATCGGCTCATCCTTCGAGCAAGCTTGCCGATGATGCTCTGTACCTCGCTGGTTGGATCGCCTTCCAGCAAAACAATGATGCTGGTGCCATTGCCGAGTTCGACCGTCTGCTTAAGGCATACCCGACGGGTGACCAGGCAGTGAAGGCCCTCTACACCATGGCCGATGCCCGCTATAACACGGGTGATGTGCAGGGGGCTATCGACACGTACAAGACGGTAATCTCGAAGTATCCTGGCAGTCCGCTTGCCGTTGAGTCAGCCAAAAGCATCCAGATGGCCTTGGTAAGTGAGGGTCGTACGGATGAAGCTCTCGCTCTGGCTGACTCCTGGATTGCTGCCGACCCACAGGGGCATATTGCTCAGGAGTTTGCTTTCGAAAAGGCAAACATTTTTTACACGGGCAGGAGTTACAAGAGTGCTGCGGACGAACTGCTTGCCTACATGGCCAAGTACCCACAGAGCAGCAAGGCCGATGAGGCATTGTTCTTGCTTGGAAAAAGCTATCTGTCGATGAATGAACTAGGTCAAGCCGTCGATGCATTCAAAACGCTGGAGACCAAACACCCCGACAGTCGCTGGATCTCCGTTTCGAAACTCGATCTCGCTGAGTTTCATAACGAGCAGGCACGTGCAAAGACTGCGGATTCGTTGTTTGCCATCGTACAGTTCAAATACCCAACGGATACACCAAGTGCCTCACGTGCCGGTTTTGAGCGAGCCACCATTGCTAGACTCCAGCAAGACACCGTGGCAGCGATGCAGATCTTTCGATATACGGCCGACAAGTATCCGGCAACGGAGTATGGTGACCAGGCACGCTATCAGCTGGCATCACACTACCGTGCCATGCGACAGTACGATAGTGCACGTGCAGAGCTAGCCGTCCTCATACGGACCTCGCCTGACGCCTTGATCAGGGCCAACGCCCTGTACGACATCGGCGATTCATACGCAAGAGAACGCCAGTGGCCTCAGGCCATTGAATTCCTCGAACGCATTCGTACGGAGTATGCCGGCGTCGAGGATTGGTACACACTGGCACTGATTGGCCTCGGAACGTGCTATGAACAACTTGCTCAACCCGACAAGGCAAAGGAAGTCTATGGTGCGGTTGCACAGCTCCGACCTGAAGATGACTTTGGCAAGACGGCCATCGCTCGGTTAAAGAGACTGGAGAAGAAGCGATGATCACTGCAAGGTCGCCATGGTTTCTTCTTGTTCTACTCTGTGCATGTCAGCTCAGTACTCGTGAGCTCGATGCACAAACACAGCAGTCGCCTGCACAACCAATCGAATTGCCAGAGTTCATCGTCACGGGCAAGGAGCAGGTTGGCGTACCTGGCGCCGCAAAGCAGGCACCGTTGCGTCCGCCCATGCTTGCCAAAGCCACGCTTGACAGCCTTAACCCTGTGGACAAACTCTCGCTCCCGCCTATGGCCGAAGTGCCACTGCCTGAGTATTCACGGTCGCGGCTGTACTTCCCGGGATGGGTGAGCGCAGAGTTAGGAAACTACATGACGCCGTCGGTCAGTGCAGGGTACTCACTGAATACTGGTGGGTACATGCTCGACGCCATCGGCAAGTTGCAGCTGTCTAATGGTTGGGTAACGGGGTCGGAGTTTCTTACCGGATCGTTAGGAGTACGAAGCTCATACGTGGCTCCTGAGGAGTATGTGGTCTTTGGTGGCAGTGAGACTCGGGTAGCACTGGACTTCGCCTCGACATCATACAAGCTCTATGCCTTGCAACATGCTCCATCACGCAACGTTCAGACAATGTCTGGTCTCGTTGCTACGACAGGGAAGTCTGGCGACTATCGGTTCGATGCACAAGTTGATGCCCGACGTTCAGCGCTTAATGACGCTGATAGTTCGACAGCGGCGAATAATCAGTTGCATGGCACGGTAACCGTTGTGCGTCAGTGGGACTCAACGGCCTTCGGTGGATTTGTCGACGTCATGTTACCATCCTATCGTTCGCAAGGCTACTCGATGTTTCAGGGAGGTCTCACAGGCAGTTTCGATTTTAGAGACATGCATGTTTCGTACTCGGCCTCGGTACAAACAGCAAACTCAACGATGAACGATCAACGCTTTGGTGTGGGTGTATCGGCGAAAGCACAATGGCAGCTAGGGTACTTGTACACGGTTGATGCACAGGTCAACAGTGGACTTCGGCTGGTTACGATAAGCGACATCATGTCAAGCAATCCGTATGTCAGCAGTCAATCAACAGTAGACGTTCCGTATGATTTGGCCGACGTCACTGCAGGTCTACGACACCACCCAACGAATCAGCTGACGATTGCCGGGTTTGCACGATTACGCCTAACCGATAGAGACCTAGTGTGGAGCAGTGCTAATGGTGGTGTGTTCACGCCGCAATGGCTTCAAACCTCCACAACATCACTGCATGGGTCGGTACGTTGGTGGGCTTCGCATGCCGACGCCGTCACTGCAGATCTGACGCTTACCCACAGTACCGTTGATTCCGTGAACACGCCATATGTACCGGCAGTACAAGCTGCAGTAGGTTATGAACGGGCGTGGACGGACAAGTTGAGCGCAAGTGCAACCATCATCTATATTGGTGAGCGGTATGTTGATGTAACGTCTGACAGATTGCTAGACGGCTATGTCGACGTTAGACTAGCTGGCCGCTACACCCTAAACACCGCATTCGACGTCTTTGTTCGAGCTGAGAATCTTGTTGGAAGCACAATGGTCATCTGGGATGGTTACATCGAACGTGGAGTATTTGTGAGCGCTGGTCTCACATGGAGGTTTTAACCATGAGCACCTTTGACAACGATTGGGAAAACACCGCATTCGACGACGCATCTGAAGGGTTTATGCGTTCACCACAAGAGGAAACATCTCCTGCTTCCATTACACAGCCCCCTGACGGCTCCAAAGAGTCAACAGAGAAGAAAGGAAGGGGCGCGCTATTCTGGTTCGGGTCTGCAGCTGCACTTGTCTTGCTTGTTTCCATCATTGGAGGTGGCTTGTATTGGCTCACGCGGCCAACCATCGAAGATCAAGCATTCATGTCGAGTCCTACCACCGAGGGTGCAAACCCAACTCCTCCGGTAGCTGTGCATGAGGATAGTACGACCATTGATCTTACCAAGTTGGCAGACACATCGAAGCCAGTTGAACAAGCACCTACTAGCACTCGGGAGCAGTTGGCAATGGTCGACCGTGCACTCAACGAGAAACCAGAGCAACCTAAGGCAACACCGAACAACAAACCACAACGTGAATCAAAGCCGACGCAGCCAGCGAAGCGTGTCGAGCAACCACGAACACAACCACGTATGAATACGCCAGAAGCCACAGCTGCAAAGGAAGAAGTCGAGAATCAAGAATACGTCATCCAAGTATTCAGTAGTCCGTCCCGTAGCGATGCTGCAGAGTGGCTGCAGCTTTTGCGTGAAAAGCAAGTTGCCGATGGACGCATCGTAGAGCAAAAGATCAAGGGCGAGAGCTGGTATCGCGTCCGCTTCGGAAGCTTCGACAATCGGTCTGACGCCGAGGCGCAAGCCCGTAAACTGGGCTTCAGACAACCATGGATTGCTAGGGTTCGATGAGACCACACCAAGACATTAACACAGCGCAGATTCAGTTGCGGTGGAGTCCAAATGCCTTCAAGGGCTTTGGAATTTCCCTTGCTGTGTTCCTCATTGTCTTGTTCATTACCAAGTGCACGAAGATCGACCCACCAGCATCGTATTCGATACCGGGCTCGACGACTGTTGACCTGGTGTTTGGTGCCGGGAACTCGACCGGACCCAGTGGGGGCAACCTTACGCAAGAAGGTAAGGCGAAACGCGGACCAGAAGGAACACTGCTTGAAGATGCATCATCAGCCAAGTCGTCTAAAGTCACGCGAACTACATCCGACCCAACACAAAGTGCACGTCATAAGCTTGTACCCGATGTCGGGAGCAAGGGCCGAGGTAGCGAACACGCCACCGGTGAAGAAGAGCGTGGTCTGAAGGACGGTTCGGATGACGGACCTGGTCTTGGATGGGCAGGTGCAGGGGCTGGTAAGGGGCTAGGGTACGGACTTGAATGGGGCGGGGGAGGCAATCGAATTGTGCTCAACAAAGTTCTTCCGAAGTTTCCTCCAGGTACTCTCAATACACAAGTCAAGCTTCGATTTCGTGTAAGGCCCGACGGCACCGTCAGCTGGGTCATGCCTGTGCGAAAAGGTGGCAACCCTGCCGTTGATCAAGCGGCAATTCAAGCCATGTATCGGTGGCGATTTAATCCATTGTCGACCGACGTCGAAATGGAAGGAACCATTGCCTTTACATTCCAGAACTCTTGACACCATGGGCTACGCCTACAACGGACACTTGGCATGAATGAACTAATAACCTGGTACACGGAATTGGCCGTTCCACTGAAGACCGTTTTCTGGGTCCTGGTGGTGTTTTTGGGATTGGCGATCGTAAAACGACTTGTAAAGATTGCATTATTGGTCACGTTGCTAATCATTGTCATTTTTGTGGCCGCCTTGATTTTGTAACACAACACGAGTTCAGATTTCAGGACTTCTATGCCCTTCAACATTGGAATTATTGGCACGGGATACGTTGGTTTGGTTACGGGTACTTGTCTAGCTGATGTGGGCAATTCTGTACTCTGCGTGGACGTCGATGCTCAGAAAATCGAGCGGATGAGAGGGGGCGATCCAATCATCTTTGAAAAGGGGTTGGACCGGTTGCTAGAACGCAATCTCAAGGAAGGACGTATTACCTTTACCTTGGACCTTGCAGAAGCCGTCAGGACGTGTACAATACTCATGTTCTGTTTGCCAACGCCTCCAGGCAAGGACGGGTCAGCTGACCTTGCAGCAGTTGTGTCTGTAGCAAATCATACAGCACGTATCCTGCACGAAGAGCAGATCACTGAGCCAAGGATCGTCGTCAACAAAAGCACCGTTCCTGTTGGTACGGCAGCGATGATCGAGGCCATCTTCGCAGAGCATGCACCCAATGCCGACGTCCATATCGTAAGTAACCCGGAATTCCTAAGCGAGGGCGTATCGGTTGATGACTTCATGAAACCTGAGCGCGTGATTGTTGGCACCAAGAGCGAGTATGCAAAGAAGGCCATGGTCGACCTCTACCAACCGTTCGTCCGATCTGGAGCACCGATCTATTGCTTTGATGTTCCGAGCGCCGAGGTGACCAAGTATGCGGCCAATGCGTTTTTAGCAACGAAGATTTCCTTTATGAATGACCTGTCGAAGTACTGCGAAATCGTCGGGGCTGATGTTGATAACGTTCGTCGAGGAATAAGTGCCGACAGCAGGATTGCCACGGGATTCCTGTATGCCGGTGTCGGCTATGGCGGTAGCTGCTTCCCCAAGGATGTGAAGGCCATCATCCATTCTGCAAAAGCTTTGGGAATGTCGTTGGAAGTGATCGAAGCAACTGAACGCGTCAATCACAAACAACTGCAACGATTTATTCAGCGCATACTCGATCGTTTTGATGGTGATGTTGCAGGCAAACACTTTGCCGTGTGGGGACTGTCATTCAAGCCTAATACGGACGATATCCGTGATGCACCATCCCTGGAAATCATTCGTGCGCTTACACAACGAGGTGCCACGGTATCGGCATTCGACCCCGAAGCCATTGCCAACACGCAAAAAGCCCTCGGTGATATGATCACCTATGCTCCAAGCATGTACGACGCAACGGTTGGTGCTGATGCGCTGATCATTCCAACGGAGTGGAATGAGTTCAGAAAACCGATGTTTTCCCGGGTGAAGGAACAGATGAAGCAACCACTCATTTTTGATGGTCGCAACCTCTACACCCTTGACGAGGCTGCAGAAGCCGGCTTTGAATACTACAGCGTTGGTCGTGCCAGCGTTATCCCCGACGCCTAAGCACCTTGCCAGAAATCTTGCGGAATAGGAGGAACTGTCGTCGAGTGCGCCACCACCGACGCAGACGCATGGCCAACATGCGTAGCAATCGAGCAAGTGAGAAGTTGTTTGCGCCGATTCCACCTTGGAGCATGTTTCGAATCTGACTTCGTTCACTGTCTGAAATCGAGACGTCATCGGCTGAAGTACCTGGTCTGTTCAGTATCTGACCGAGCATCTGTTCCAACTCCTGTGCATACCGTTCCAGTCGTGGGGCATCAATGGTGTTGTACTGCATCAGGAGGTACAGATGATCATAGAGCATTGCTGCTCGCTTAATGTCTTCAACCTGATGTTCATCGCGAAGTTCTTGGAGTAGGGCACCTGCCAGTTCTTCCAGTTCGCGGACCTTATCCTCAGGAAAGGAGAACATCTCCTTGGGGTCGATATCGTCGACCTCTACGTAGACGGTGCTGAGCTTTTGTATCTCCAGCCCGTACTGTTTCGTAACGTCAGCGGCAATACGCTGCTTAAGGGTCTCGATCTGCTTGACAACGATGCTTAGCTGACTCTTTAGCGACTGTGTACGCATGCCACCAGAGGCCGATGACAGACTAACCTCGTACTCATGTTTTTGCTGCAACAACTCCCGCAGACGGATTGCATCTTCACTGTTGCTGTGGTACACCTGATCTTCGATGATCTTGTCGTCTACCACCATCCGTGCATGACCAATCTTCACGGTATTTACAGTGATTGTATCACCCATTTGCGAGCGTAGCCCATCCAGATCGATATGTGCTACACCATCGGTAATCACAAGAATCTGAGCGTGGGAAAGCTGGCTTTCATGCGAGATATCGTCAATCGCCTGCTGGAGTGCTTTCTGCAGGACGGTACCATTTCCGGTAGCATCCAGGTGCATTACCGTGCTGATCAGTCGCTGGAATGAAGGCACATCCCGAGCCACGTGTAGTTCGCCAACCGTAAGATCGAACGTTCTGCAGAACACGGTTCCAAGCTCTTGCTCGTTTCGCTTGAGGAATAGGTAGGCGATGGACTTTGCGAGTAAGATGCGGTAATGCAGTCGCATTGAGCTCGAGGTGTCGAACAGCACATACACCTTTTGCTTCCTGTCGTCCGGTGCAAAACGGTCACTCTCCGTTTGATACCGAAAGTTGTGCGGCTGTCGTGGACGGGGCATCCAGAGTGAGCGTTCTGCAAGTCGCTGAAGGAAAACCGTTTCTGGGAGTAGAAACTGATATGGATAGATCTGACGGACCTCCGTGACACTACGAATCAGATCGGCTTCGTACTCCTTGACCTCAGTAACAAGCGGAATGAGAATCGACTGTAGGGTAGAGTCTCGGTCCGTTGGCTCCTGGAGTTCGAGAATCGGTGCTAACGCACGCGACAAGTCATGGGAGAGATCTTCCAGGATTCGGGCGATCTCATAGATCAATGTGAAGTTGTCAGGTAGATGTGCCTCGACATGGTCAAAGAAGCCATACTCCTCCATCTGGGAGAAGAATTGCGAGGTTTCTATCACTTCACGAGACATTGCTACGAAGCCCTGTTCAGTTCTCGTTCCACGGCTATCATGGTTTGCGTAAACACTTGCTCAACACTATGCTTAAGCTCGCGCACCTCGTCGCATACGGGAATGAAGTCCTTCAGGAATTGCTCCAGCATCATCTTGTTGCGATCCTTAGGCTGTTCGTTCCCGAAGGTCTGTTTCAGCCACTCTACGAGCGATCTGCGGATTGCCGTATTGGAGAGGTTGCTAAGGGGCTCCTTCATCTTGGAAGGGTCTGCTCGCAGCGTCTCAAGGATCTCGGTAAAGTCCAACAACACCGTCACCTGATCAAAACCGCGTGCTGATGTGAGACTGTTGAGTACCGTCGTATAGGCCTTCCTGAACAGTGCCACCTCCTCGGGTAGGCCCACGGTGGCGAAGATGAAGTAGAGTCTGCTTACATCGTCGTGGACAACTGACGAACGACCTTTGAGAAGAGCCAACGCACGCAACAGGTCAAGCGACTTGGCCTGCGTCCGTGGAGATATGTAGAAGTCCGATGTAGCACCAGTGTTCTTCTTGTCGTGCATCTCTCTGTTCCTAAGAAACTCGAAATGCCTGATGACGATGTTGGTAAAGTATAGCATCTCGTTCGAGACGCTGATAACCAGGTCGGTCGCTTCACCACGGCACACCTTGTAAAGGTGCTGAAGCCGCTTGAACGGAATCTTCTCTGGCGGTGTTATGGTACGTCCACCATGCGCCAGGTACTGCTGAGAAATTTTGTACTGAATGAACGGATCCTTGTCGGGAAGGATAATGGCCTTGTACATGAACCGGTCCAGCAACGCCTCGGTAACCTCGTTCACACGAAGGTAGTTTGTTGCAGCAATCACGGTGTGAAGGGGGCTTTCCACACTTTGAACACCACGCATGAGCTTGCGTTCGTTCAAAAGCGATAAGAGTGCACGGAGAGTGAAGTCGTTGGCATCAAAGATCTCGTCAATAAATCCAAACTCGCTCTCCACCAACGAGTCAGCCGTGTTATGGATGATTCGTCCGGTCTTGAGTTGCTCCAGGTCCAACCCACCAAAAAACGTGTCTGGCTGTTGCTCCTTGCTTGCTTGAACGCGGAAGAGTCGTGCACCTTCGAAAACCGAGAACACTTGTTCGGCAAGGAGACTCTTACCAGCACCTGTGCGACTCTGCAAGAGCATGTGCTCGCCGGTAAGCAAGGCACAGATCGCCTGTTCGATCACTTCCTCGCGGTTGATCACACGGCTGCCAATAAACGCTGCTGCTGCCTTGAGTTCTGCAGCAATGGCTTCAACACTTGGTAATGGTTGAAGGTTTTGTGTATTCATAGTTCCTCCGTTCCAGCGAATATAGTCCACGATCAACCCCTGTAAATTGCACTAATGTCAGAAGAGCCAGAAACGCGTCACGAGCAACTCCTTAGTAAGGTTGCCCAGTTGCCTTCCTTGCCGGGAGTCTATCTACATCGTGATGCAGAGGGAACCATCATCTACGTTGGCAAGGCAAAGAGCCTGCGAAACCGCGTAAAGGCCTATTTCCAGGATGCCCGACATGTAGATGCCAAGACCAAGGCATTGAAAAAGAATATTGCCGATGTAGAGGTCATCGTCACCGATACCGAAGCAGAAGCTCTCCTTCTGGAAAACAACCTGATCAAGGAGCACCAACCGAAGTACAACATCCTGTTGAAGGACGATAAGAGCTACCCGTACATCCGCATAACGAAGGAGGAGTTCCCACGGGTGCTAAAGACTCGGCATGTAGTGAGGGACGGGAGCAAATACTTTGGTCCGTACACGGATGGAACCTACTTGTTCTATCTGCTGAAAACGCTGCGATCGATTTTCCCCTTACGGACATGTGATCTGCCGCTGACGGAGTCAACCATTGCCCAAGGCAAATACCAGCTTTGTTTGGAATACCACATCAAACGATGTGACGGTCCGTGCGTTGGACTTATCTCTCGAGAACAATACAACGCTTACATCAAGCAGGTACAACAGGTTCTGAGTGGAAAAACGCGCGACCTTGAGAAGCAGATGGAAGAGAAGATGATGGAGTTGGCTGAAGAACTGCGATTTGAAGAGGCAGCCATCATTCGTCAGCGTCTGCTTAAGCTTCGCGAATACACGGCCAAGCAGAAGGTCATGAACAGCGATGCATCGGACCGTGACGTGATTGCACTGTCGCGTATCGGCAAGGATGCCTGCACCGTCATCCTTACCATTCGCGATGGTAATCTGGTCGGCAAACGCCATTTTTTCCTCCCTGCTGAATCAAGCATCTCTGATGCAGAGCTCATCCAAACAACGGTCGAGCGCTGGTATATCGATCAGGATCAGATTCCCGACGAAATCCTGCTACCAATAGAACTGCCAGAAGTGGCCTTGCTAACGGAATACCTTGGTACAAGGGCTCATCATGCCGTTGGCATCACCGTTCCCGTCATTGGCGACAAGAAGAAACTCATCGGCATGGCCGAAACCAATGCCGAATACCTGCTCCGTGAACACTTGATGCAACAGGCACAACGTGATCAAAGCATCCCGAAGGATCTACTGTCGCTCCAGAAAGACCTGCAGTTGGAGGCCCTGCCCAGAAGAATCGAGTGTTACGATAATTCACACATGCAGGGCGACGAGTATGTGAGTTCCATGGTGGTGTTTATCGATGGCAAGCCACGCAAGAGCGAGTACCGAACCTTCAGACTCAAGCAAGAAGGTAACGACGACTTCGAAGCGATGCGTGAGGTTATCCGACGTCGGTTTACGGGCTCCTTGAAGGACACGCCATTGCCCGATCTCTGCATCATTGATGGTGGAAAGGGGCAAGTGTCTGCCGCAATGGAATCACTGCATGCCATTGATCTTGCTGACAGGTTTGCCGTAGTCGGCTTGGCAAAGAAACTCGAAGAGATCATCCTCCCACATGGCGAAGACAGCATCATTCTGCCTCGCACGTCGGGAAGTCTGCGCATGCTTCAACGAGCACGCGACGAAGCACATCGAGTTGCAATCACGTATCACAGAAAACTCCGAGATAAGCGAACTTTGCAAACAGAGTTGACGAGTATTCCTGGCGTTGGAGTGAAAACTTCTACTACCTTGCTCATTCGATTTGGATCGGTTGATGGACTCAGGCTAGCATCCGTCGAACAGATCGCCGACGTTGTTGGACAATCGCTAGCACAACGCATCTACCATCATCTGCATCCATGACACCGCTTATACGCACCCTACGATCTGAACTCCGATCACTCCTGGCCAACCCATCAAAGCCGTACACGGTTCCCGGTCTGTGGGTAGGGAGTGATTCGCCGGTGACGTTCCCAAGTGCACCAGCCTATCTGCTTCATCAGTTTCAGGTCATCGACCAAGACGAACGCCGACGTCGGCACCGTCCTTGGTCAGTCTCCCATGCTCTGGCCTACAATTGCATGGTTCGGCATGTAACGTCATACAATCATGGCGAAGGAACTGCAGAAAGTGGATGGCGTACTACAGGGACGTTCATCAAGTTGGCAGCACTGCTTCCGTATCTGGTACGCATGGATGTGGACACGCTGGTTCTGATGCCCATAACGGAGATCGGTACGGTTGGACGTAAGGGAACCCTCGGCTCGGCTTATGCAGTGAAACATCCATGGCATATCGATCCACTTCTCGCAGAACCATCGATTCCTATTAGTGTCGAGGACCAAGCACGTATTCTTGTCGAAGCATGTCATGCTCTCGGAATCCGCGTAGTTCTTGAAACCGTACTCCGCACGGCAAGCATTGATAGTTCGCTTGCTCAAACACATCCTGAATGGTTCTACTGGGTGGACGAAGGCAAGGTCGCCGAACTGGAAGGGGGCTTCGTAGCACCCCGATTCTCTTCTGAATCGATAAAGGTCATGAAGCAGATGGTCGCTTCAGGCAATCATCACAACTTGCCTGAGCCCCCTGACACCTATCGCGACTTGTTTACTCCACCACCACTCCGTGTAGAAGCCGACGAACGTGGCTGGAAGGGTATAGGTCCAAAACAACGCACGTTGAGGGTACCGGGTGCCTTTGCAGATTGGCCGACCGACGACCCGCAGCCTGCGTGGACGGATGTGACGTATCTGCGCCTTCACGACCATCCACAGTATCGGTACATGGCCTACAACACGGTGCGGATGTTCGAGAGTGCGCTGGAGGTCGACGAGTACAGGTCACAACCGCTGTGGAATACCATAGCGTCAATCATACCGTACTACATCCGCATGTTGAATATCGATGGTGCGATGATCGACATGGGACATGCCTTGCCCGCAGACCTACGTATGCGGATTATGCGAGAGGCACGAGCGCTGCGACAGGACTTCTTGCTACTCGAAGAAAATTTCTCAGATAGTGATGATCAGTCACGGCACTCCGGCTACGACGCTGCCGTAGGAAGCCTGCCACTTGTTGCCACATCGGTTTCAGCAATTCGAGACTTCATCCAGAACAAGGCTGGTTCGACGTCGACAGTGAAGTACTTTGGTACGCCCGAATCACACAATACGCCAAGAGCTCAATATCATTGGAAGCATGGCAAGGCCGTTGCAGCTGTGTGGACGGTGCTACGTGTACTTCCTAATGCGTTGGGGTTTGTCCACGCTGGTATCGAGTTGGATGAGGTGGTACCGGTCAATACTGGCCTTGGGTTTTCGGACGAGCTCGCTCGTGCTTATCCACCGGAGAAGCTCCCGTTGTTTAGTGATGTGCCCTTACCATGGGATACGCAAAGTGTGGTGCTGACGGCTATTGTGCGTGTAGCGCGCTTGCTCCATGGCACGTCGTTCTGGGAGCATTCAACGGAACATGATCTCCTGATTCCATTGACGATGCCAGAGGCAGGTGTGGCCTTCCTCCGCATCCCGTCCAATAGCAGACAGGGCTTGTTATGCGTCGCCAATCTTTCAGATCAACCATTGAGATCACGTCTAACGATCCCTGCCGATAGTGGTGTGATGTTCCTTGCACCGAATGCCAAGGTCAAACGAGCGGGGAGTACGATTGACGTTGAACTGGATCCGTGGGATGTGGAGCTGGTCTTCACACTCCACTAGTAGTCAAGCTGCCGCATGGACTACCAACGCTTGACCCACGAGACCATGGGGACGAACTTCCAGCCGGAACTCGGTCTTGAGGTAACTGTCGAGATGCCGACGTAGCTGATACCAAATTCAAATGCATCGGTCTCACGGAAGTACCGCGCCACACCGGTGATGGGTATAAAATCCATGGTTCGCATAAAGAAGGTTTCGGCACATAGCTTCCACTGTTCTGCAATGCGATAGTCGTAGGCAATACCAGCTATCGTGGCATCAGCCCTGAACCTACCGTCGAACAACGTTGTGTGGTCTTTGAATGCATAGCCGAGGTAGAGATTTAACCGACTGTCATCATTGCCATAGCCCAGCGTTGCCCACAAGGCATTGAAGGTAATCTTGCTATCGAATCCATTCGTGAGTTCCTGATTGTACCAACTCTGTCCTAGCTGAAATCCACCGCCGAACACAAGGTCCGGTGCAAGGGGAATTGCTCCCTTCATGCCGACAGACCATGCACCACTTGCTGATGCCCGGTCATGCCCGAAGCCAATCCATGCGCTGTTGAAAGGTAACATGCCGCCTACGAGGACCATGAGGTTGTCCGTTACACTGTATCCCAGGCTAACACCAAGGACGTCGTACACTCCGGTTGTGATCGTTCCTGCGGGAGGAATGATGGCTGACGGAAGCATGATTGACCGGAACGTTGTTGGGTCGGCATGTGCTGCAAACACATTCGAATCTGCACGAACAAACAGTGTAGCCGTGATAGGATCATCAAAGCCATTCACAAGAAACTCAACCTGCGTAGCAAACCTACCTGCGCGTGGAGCAGTTACCTGAACGTCGATGGATTGATGCTGTCCTTCTGGTAGGGTTACTCCACCACTTGTCAGTACCGTGATCGTTGGGTCGGCGCCAGCCACAGTTCGTATATCACGAATGCGGATGGAGGACGAGCCCGTGTTGTGAAGGAGGTCCTTGACCGTGATGGTCACGGGTGTACCAATGGGGACTGTTCCGAGATCGCGGATATCGCTGCCGGCCTGGAGGACGCCTGGCGGACACCGTCCGCTGATCCGTGCATTGATGATGCCCGAACTCGTTTCTGCAACGATCAGTGCGGCACGTTCTCCAACAGCGTGGGGATGGAAAGAGTAGGTGATAGGCCGACTCTCACCAGGGGCAAGGACGAACTCCTTGGGTGCGTTGAGTCCAAAGTCCGGTGCTTGTGTACCCTCGATGCGAAGTCCACGAATGGTGATGGAGTCCTTGCTGGTGTTGGTGATTGCCGAGACAACGATGCTGTCTACGCTCTGCCCGACGGCACACTGTCGTAGTCTGACGGGTGCAAGCACTGCACGAGCGTAGTAGATGCTCCAGAGTCCATCACTTTGATCCTGTTGTAATAGTGGTGTTCTAAGGTCGTAAACCTGAACGTTCGAGGACGCATCGATCACTGCCATCTTCGAACCATCGGCAGGTGCAGACGGACGTCCGACGCCGCGCTGTACACGCAAGAGCTGGATTCCGGTTTGTGCATCGAAGGCCGTAGCAAAGCTCAGGGTCGAGAGCAGAAGGGTTGAGTTGTTTGCGAGGATCTGAGCGCTACTGGCGCCGCCAGGCTCTGATAGGCGACGAATGCTCACAACGTGATTACCAGTTGCTACATCGACAATTTTCGTCTCGTCGCGACCTGTCTCGACTGCCAGTCGACGTCCATCGGGCGAGAAGGCAGCATACGTGTTGTCATTCTTGAAGAACCTGCTAGCAATGGGGCGCGGCTTCTCCAAGGTTGCAACATCCCACAGGGAGGTATTGCCAGCACCATCAACGGCTATCAGTGAGCGACTGTCGGGTGAAAAGACAGCACTGTAGTACGATGGTACGTTCGGTGATTTAAGGATGCGAACGTCCTGAGTATTGGTCACCGAGAATAAGCGGACCATGCTGTCTTGCTCACATACGGCAACGTAGGCACCATTGGGACTGATCGACACATCGCGAATTGCTGACTGTCTGCGCGGCAACTCTGCCAGGAGGTTTCCATTGATAGCATCAAGTACACTCGTAACATCTCCGTCGGCGCCACCTACAACCACATACCTACCGTCGCTGCTTACATCGCAAGCGATAGGAAGTTTTGTTACGGCTCGACGCCAGCGGAGCGCACCATCAGGCAAGGTGTAGAAGGCAACTGAGTCTCTTGCCCACGTAAGAAGGCGGTCACCCTTCGACGAGATCAGTACACGCTCACCTTGTCCTAACACGGAAACGAGTGTACCATTTACACCATCCCACAACATTGCGGGTGGAGGTAACTGATGCTGTCCACTGAGTCCGGGAGCTTGGCCAGTGACAATGAGCTTGCCGTCTGGCGTGTAGGCAACATCTGAATATGGCTTGCCTGTGATGGTGAACATCGGTTTTGTTTGATCTGCCTGTGGTTTGACGTGAGAAACACGAAGCAGGCAGCTGTCTGAAGTTTCATGACCGGTATTCCAACGCCGGGTAAGCCCCTTTTCACCCTCCGAAACAAGCATCCATGTGCGCCCTGCATCAAAGCTGATCTCGACCTTTACTGGAATCCCTGGTGGTATGCCAGTCCACCGTAGGTCTGTCATGGACCTTGCAGGTAGTCGCTCTCCACCATTGGGATGCACCACTGTCAGCGTCTTCCTGGACGGTGGTGCAAGAGGATTGCCAGAGGTGAGGTAGAGTAGCGGTGTCGGACACGGTTGGGCATCGAGTTCGACATCGGCGACGATGAAGGTCGTGTCTGACTTGATACACGTGAAGCTAACGACGAGTGAGTCGCCTGGTTGGATGGTGTATGGGAGCTTTATTGCTCCCATGGTAAATGCATCGGGTCGGCTACATCTAATTGACGTGATCGTTGTCGCTGCGGCACGATTGACGATGGTAAATGACTTCGTGAGAGAACCGGCACTATCAAACTGCAAGCTTGGCTGACGCACATCAACGCCACCACGTCGCTGTGGTGGTACGTCAATGTCAGTTTCATACATGGCACCATATACGGTTGCCCGTAGACTGGTTGTTGAAGCGCATGACGGCGGTGGATCCCATACTATCGTGCAACCACCAGCTCCGGTAGCATCAGCAAAGATCCGTTGATAAGCCATGACGGCTTGTTCGACCGTTGTCACGTTGTCAAACCACAACCCGCCTGTGCCCTCGGCCACGCGCTGGAGCACGCCTGGCATGTTAAGTCCGAGCGTAACGCAATAGATCGTCACGCTGTCCTGTAATGCCTGATTGATCACGCTATCAGCGTCCACGCTCCCGAAGCCGTCGGTAAGAAACACCACCACGCGTTTGTGCGTGCCTACACGTGCAATGGCCAGACTTCCCATGATACTATCCAGGAGACCACGTTCGTAGTTGGTTCCTCCGCGCGGACGTAACCGGTCAACTGCCGACCTAAGCTCCGTCTTGTCCTCGGTCAAATCGCATTGTAGTACAGCACTATGATCGAAGGCCGTCACTGCTGCATCCGATCCTTCTTCAAGCGCATCAATCCAGGCCTGTGCAGCTTGCTTGGCCAGGTCGATGTTCGGTCCACCAAAACGCATGCTGCCGCTCACGTCGATGGTAAGTACTGATGATATCAGTGTACTTGGGCCGGGTGGGTTGCACGTAACACTCACGATACGTGCTGGCAAGCCCCCTTCCAGAATCGACAACTCATCCTTGGTGAAGTTCGTAATCTTCCTTTCGGCATTGAAGTACACTGCTGATGCCGTCCGTAGACCCGAACTATCGGAAGAGAATGATCGAAGGAAGAGATTGCCTTGTGCGAGAGTCATGGAGTAACTCAGACACAGAAGCATGGCTGCGAGGAGGACGCGAATCATGAAGGTGCTAGGCAGAGGCGGTTTTGACAGCTGAATGGAAGAGCGATCGCAAGTCCATAAGCATCGTCAGCAACGTCAGTTGTACGGAAACATTTCGTCGAATATCTCGTGCAGCAGTTTCAAGCAGGTCGAGCGCATGCACGAGGTCGGCCGATCCAAAGCCAGCAGCGAACTTCTGAACAGCTTCACGCTGATCAATGTTGACGATTGGCGCCTCGGCTCCAGCAAGGAGTACACTTTGAACATCGCGCAACCATAATGCCAGGAGGCGTATGGTGCGCAGTGCACGTCTGCGATCTCGCTTGTCAGCCTGATTGGCAACGGCTTCTACGAGGTCGCCACGGAAGCCCTTTCCACGTAGGGCGGTGCGCAGTAAATCAATGGCCTCTGCTCGTTCAGCCTGGAGGTCTTCGTTAAGGTAACTGCGTGCCGTTGCCAGGTTGCCTTCGGCGAACGACGCTACGATTGCTGCTTCGTTTGCGTTGACGCCTTGTTCGACAAGCGCCGTAACAACGTCGTCATCGTCCAGTGGTGACAGGGTAATCGTTTGACAGCGTGAGGTGATGGTCTGCAGCAGACGTTCAGGCGATGCCGTAGTGAGGATAAGCAACACCTGGTGGTGTGGTTCTTCAAGCGTCTTGAGGAAAGCATTGGATGCCTCAACGGTCATCTCATCGGCATGATGGATGATCACCACGCGCCAACCGGCCTGTGCGGCCGACATTGCCAGCTCACGCTTGAGTTCGCGAATCTGACTAATGCGAATCTGGGTCGCATCGGCAAGGCCAAACGCTTCGTACGGATCTTCGGCAATGGTCCGCAATTGATGGGCAAGCTCATCGAGTACGTCAGGAGCAAGCTCGCTCTCTACGTCGGCCTTCCCGGATGGAAGTGCACAAACAAGCTTGATGTTCGGGTGCTGGAGTGTTGACGCTTGAATGCAGGAGTGACATGTACCACAAGCATCGAGTGATGCCGATGTTGTCACGTTCTCACACGTCATGCACCGTGCTACAGCAAGTGCAACGGCAAGCGTTCCATAACCATCTTCACCCGATAGCACCAAGGCATGAGGCATGCGATCGTGAGCGATGGCATGTTGTAGCAGACGAATCGTGCTGTGTTGACCGACAACGCTATTCCAAGACATTGTACAAATATCGCTGTTGGCTGGAAGGAGGGCTTCCGTATTTTCACACCATGAGAATCCTAGTTGTCGAAGACGAACGGAAGGTAGCGTCGTTCATCAAACGTGGTCTCGAAGAGGAGCGTTATACGGTAGAGACAGCCCCTGATGGCGATGAAGGTTTGCGTCTGGCACAGAATAATGTTTTCGATGCCATCGTGCTTGACGTGATGCTACCAAAACTGGATGGCTATAGCGTGCTGCGTCAACTTCGGGCTGCTGGCAATGCAACACCGGTGTTGATGCTGACTGCTCGTGGAACAACGGAAGACAGGGTCCAAGGTCTAGACCTTGGTGCTGATGACTATCTGTCAAAGCCATTCCACTTTGAAGAGCTTGCAGCTCGCCTCCGGTCCATCCTACGTCGGTCTACGCCTGAAAAAACCACCAAGCTTGTCTGTGGTGAGCTAACCCTGGATATGGTGACGCACATGGCATACCGCGACGGCAAGGAGATCGAGCTAACAACCAAGGAATATGCCTTGCTCGAGTTCCTCATGCGAAACAAGGAACGCATTCTAAGTCGCTCAATGATTACCCAACACGTCTGGAAGCACAACTTCGATCCAGAGAGCAACATCATCGATGTGTACATCAAACGGTTACGCCAAAAGATCGAACGTCCCGACAAACCTCAAATGGTGCAGAGCATTCGCGGCGTAGGGTATCGGCTAAAGGAAGAAGAGTAAACATTCTCCATCACTGTGCTCAGTACACATAGGCCGAACGAAGCGTCAGTGCTTGATTCGGCAGTGTTGAGCCACCATACATCTTGGCACCATGCACGTGAACACGGTGCAGACTAACTGTTGGAACGACCACCATGGCAACGGAACTCTCGCACGTACAAGACGTCCTCCAATTAGAATTCCGACGCGTTCAGGACGCGCTCTTTGATTACCAGCGGACATGGTTCACAGAACGCTCGCGTGAGTTCTTTTCACTGGAGCTCTGCGGTGAGGCAGGGGAGTTGGCCAACCTCGAAAAGAAGCGTTGGAAGGGTACAGAAATAGAAAACGGCCGCTTCGGTGAAGAAGCAGCCGATGTTTTCATTGCCTTGCTCAACTATTGCGAGCGTGCGAAGATCGACCTTGCACAAGCGATTGCGGAGAAGATCGCAAAGATCCCTCCATCGAAACATCCTTAGCGGATTTCCTTGTGTACCGTGTGGCGCTTGAGAAATGGATTGTACTTCTTCATTTCAAGCCGCTCTGTTACGTTTTGCTTGTTCTTGGTGGTTGTATAGCGCGAAGCTGGCTTGCCCTCTTTCTTGGCTTCCGTGCATTCGAGCGTTATGATCACGCGTGCGCCTTTCTTGGCCATGACGTCCTCTGACTGCTGTTAGTTCTGGATAAGAACAACAAAGATACGAAAAACTTGGTTCAAAGCGTATCTGTAAGGACAAAAAGGATTTACGTGGGTTTGCCTAGATACAACAACGGCCTTGACCCGTAGAATCAAAGCCGTTGTTTCAATGTCATGCGTGATGTTCTAGCGACGAGTTGCTCCCCGGCTGCTTTTCTTGCCTGCCTTGACGCCTGGCTTTCCGGACTTGGGTTGTGCCGTACGCGTTGGTCTGGCCGACTTGGAAGGGGGCTTTGACTTCGCACCCACAAAGGCTACAGGGATTGCATCGTCGATGGATTTGACGTAGACAATTTCCAAGCCATCCGTCAGCCCCTTCTGAAGTTCATCTACGTCAGAGCGATTGGCATCTGGAACCATGACGGTCTTCATGCCTGCTCGCTTTGCTGCAAGGAGCTTTTCGTTCAGTCCTCCAATAGGGAGAACCTGTCCTCTAAGCGTAACCTCACCAGTCATGGCAACGTTGCCGCGCAGTGGCTTGCCTGTAGCCGCACTTAGGATGGCAAGGGTCATCGTAATCCCTGCCGATGGTCCGTCTTTGGGAATTGCTCCCTCGGGAACGTGAACGTGGATTTCCTTGCCCTTGGTGGCTTCGGGATCCATACCGTACCGCTCGTAGTTGCTGCGGAGGAAGGATAGGGCAGCCATGGCCGACTCCTTCATGACTTCGCCGAGCTTGCCCGTAAGAGTAAGCTTCTCAGGACCAGGCATGAAGGTGACTTCTACAGGTAGGGTGTCGCCGCCAACTGACGTCCATGCAAGCCCCGTCGCAACACCAACCTTGTTGGAGAGCTCCTGATCTTTCTCCTTGAATCGTGGTGCTCGGAGATAGTCGGCAATATGGGCTTCGTCCACCTTCCAGCTACGACGCTTGAGTTTCTTGAATTCTGCTGTTTCACGTATACCTACGGTGGACTTACTCTTCGTCTTCCTTGTCTGCTTCGAGGTTTCGGTAACGATGTTGGTGGCAAGCTTCCGTAGGATTGACGCCAGTTCACGTTCTAGGTTGCGCACACCTGCCTCGCGCGTGTACTCGCGAACGATTCGCTGCAAGGCACCATCGGTAAAGCTGATGTTGAAACCTTGTAGACCATGACGCTCGATAAGCTTCGGCAGGATGTGGCGCTTGGCAATCTGCACCTTGTCCGGCTCGAGGTAGCTGTTGATATCGATGACTTCCAGACGGTCAAGCAACGGTGCAGGAATGTCATACTTCACATTTGCCGTTGCAATGAAGAGTACGTTGGAGAGATCGTAGTCCACCTCGAGATAGTGGTCGTTGAATGCATTGTTCTGCTCAGGATCCAGTACCTCAAGGAGTGCTGCCGATGGGTCGCCACGGAAGTCCATACTCATCTTGTCGACCTCGTCGAGCAGGATGACCGGGTTCACACTTCCAGCACGCTTCATTGCCTGGATGATCTTGCCCGGCAAGGCGCCGATATATGTTCTGCGGTGACCTCGGATTTCTGATTCATCGCGGACGCCACCGAGGGATATGCGGACGAAGTTGCGGCCAAGAGCTCGAGCGATAGACTTGGCGAGAGAGGTTTTACCAACGCCTGGAGGACCAGAGAAGCACAAGATTTGTCCGCGCATTGATCCAACCAGATTCAGCACGCTGATGTACTCCAGAATGCGTTGTTTCGGTTTCTCAAGATCGTAGTGGTCTTCCTCCAGGATCTGGCTTACATGCCGAACATCCATGGTATCCGTCGTCCTAGTTGACCACGGCAGCGAGGCAACCATTTCCAGCCAGGTACGATTCACGGAGTATTCAGGCGACATGGAAGGAGTCTTCTTCAGTCTATCGAATTCTTCCATCACCTTTGTGCGAACGCCCTCCGGCAACCCAGCCGCGTCAAGTTGATCGCGTAGGTTACTTAGCTCGGCACCACCATCATCATCGTCGCCTAGCTCTTTCTGCAGAGCACGGATTTGTTCCTGGATAAAGTACTTGCGCTGCGACTTCTGAATCTGATCCTGAACCTTGGTATCGATCTCGGCTTCCAGACGGAGCATCTCCAGCTCATTCGAGATGAGTTGGATGAGCTCTACGTACTGGTTCTCGATACCTTGAGCAGAAAGGATCTTTTGTTTGACCTCGACCTTTTGTTGAACGTTTGCTGCAGCATAGAACAGCTTACGAACTGGATCGTCGAGATTCTCGAAGGCACCCAACACTTCGGGCGGAAGATTGCGATGTTCCTTGACGTACTCTTCGAATAGGTCGCTTGCATGCCGTACCAGCGCCTGAACATGTTGGTCGGTTGCATCAAAGGTCACGGGTAGGGGGCTAAGGGTCGCCTTGAGATAGGGCTCTGTGCTAACCTGCTTCTTGATCTTTGCAGGGAACAGTCCTTCGACCAACACCTTGAGCAAGTTGTTTGGTAGCCGTAATACCTGCAGGACCTTGGCAACGGTGCCATGCTCGTACATGTCGGCAAACGTAGGCTCGTCGACCTGGGCTTCTTTCTGGGAGAGAAGCATGACGTACTTGTCCTTTTCCAGTGCTGCGGCAACGGCTTTAAGCGACGATGCCCTCCCGATTAGCACCGGAAAGATCATGTGTGGAAAGATGACGATGTCTCGCAGGGCCAAGACTGGCAGGGTATCAGGGATGCTTGGCGTTCGTTTTTCAGCTGCTTCGATGCTGGTAAGGACGTCTTCGTTTTGATTCATGCGGTAGGTTGACGATTCTATAAACCCAAAATTACTACTCGAGACGAATCAAGCCCCTTACCACCTTTCGGACCTGACAAGCGATGTCCGCATGGGTCAGGATACTGCTAGGGAAAATTGACATGTGAGAGCGGGGGTGGTGTATTCGTGCTTGTTGTTGTAAAGAAGCCCGCTAAGTCCGTATATTCGTACTCTTTACGTATTGTAATCACCATTCAGGACAACATTTGAGGCGACCATCAGTTCGAGGTCCGCAACAGCGGCCAGAGCCAACAAACAAGCACAAGATCAACGAGGAAATCATCAGTCCTCAGGTACGCGTCGTCGGACAAAACGGCGAGCAGTTAGGGGTCATGTCAGTTCGTGATGCCCTTAAACTAGCAGTTGAAGCAGATAAAGACCTCGTTGAAATTGCACCTCAAGCAATTCCGCCTGTATGTAAGATCATCAATTACGGAAAGTTTGCCTACGAACAGTCGAAGCGTGAACAAGAGGTAAAGCAATCTCAGAAGCAGAAAGAGTTGAAAGAGATTCGTCTGCGTGCCGGTACTGACACTCACGACTTGGACTTCAAGGTTCGGCACTCAAGGAAGTTCCTCGAGTTGGGGCATAAGGTTAAGGCAGCAGTTACCTTTCGTGGTCGCGAAATCGTCCACCAGGACATCGGAAGAGCTCTTTTGCAGAAGTTCATTGATGCCTTGGCTGATATTTCAAAGATCGATCAGGATATGCGAACAGAGGGACGCATCCTTAGTGTAACGTTGGCACCAGACTCAAAGAAAAAAGCAGCAAAGAAAAAAGATTCGGGTCATGCACAGCCCGCTCAGAAACCTGAAGCAGCGAGTGCAGCACCCATCGAAACCGAACAACAGAACGAGAACTAGGAGTAATCCATGCCAAAGATGAAGACAAGTGCAGGAGCCAAGAAGCGGTTCAAGCTTACTGGTACTGGGGCAATCAAGCGCCAAAAAGCGTATAAGAGCCACATCCTGACAAGCAAGTCGCGCAAGCGCAAGCGTGCACTTCGACAGAGCACACTCGTGCACAAGAGCAACGAGAATTTGATCTTGCATGCACTAGCACTGAGATAACCATTTTTCTTTTTCGTTGATCGGGGAAGCCGTTCTCCCGACGACGCACACACACTAGGAGTAGCATCATGCCACGTTCAGTGAACAAAGTAGCGGCGCACCATAAGAAGAAAAAGTACTTCAAGCTCGCAAAGGGCTATTGGGGCGCCAGATCAAAGGTTTGGACAATCGTCCGCGACCACGTCGAGAAAGGTCTGCAGTACGCATACCGCGACCGTCGCAACAAGAAGCGCACATTTAGGTCGCTCTGGATCGTCCGCATCAACGCAGCAGCTAGACTCAACGGAACCACGTATTCCCGTTTGATGCACAAGCTGCATGTGAACAACATTACCATCAACCGCAAGGTTCTTGCTGACATTGCAATGAACCATCCAGAGGCATTTGCAGCCATTGTCAAGCAGGTTGGGTAACGGCTAGTCGGAATGCGTGAACACATCGAACAACTGCGCGCTGTAATCGAAGCAGACCTTGCGCAGATAACCAATGCCGAGACATTGGAGCAGTTCCGGCTCACGCACATGGTGCGCAAAGGCACCGTACAAAAACTCGTCGAATCGCTTCGTACTGTACCGGTGGCAGAGAAACCTGCCGCCGGTAGTGCGATTAATGCATTCCGTTCGTGGGTAGAAGACGAGTTCCAAAAACGTAAGGATGCCTTCGAAGGTAGTGCCGGTGTTTTGTTGGTCGACGTTGCCCTGCCAGCACGTAATGCTACGCGTGGTAGCATTCATCCGATCACACAGACGGTGAATGAGATCGTTGACATTTTCACGAGCATGGGTTTCGAAGTTGCCGATGGACCCGACGTAGAAGACGATACGCACAACTTCGAGAAGCTGAATTTTGCACCTGACCATCCTGCACGGGACATGCAGGATACGTTCTTCGTTGACAGCGAACGGAATGACCTTCTCTTGCGCACCCACACGTCGAGCGTCCAGATTCGCGTGATGGAGAACATGCAACCTCCGATTCGTTGCATCATGCCTGGACGGGTGTACCGCAACGAGGCAGTCTCTGCTCGGTCACTTGCAGAGTTCCACCAGGTCGAAGGGTTGTATGTTGACAAGGGTGTGAGCATGGCCGACCTTAAAGGCACCATTACGGCCTTTGCCAAGCGCTTCTATGATGCCGATGCCAGGTTCCGATTCCGCACAAGTTTCTTTCCGTTTACCGAACCCAGTGCAGAGGTAGACATGAGTTGCTTCTTGTGTAAGGGGCAAGGTTGTCGGATTTGTAAGCATACCGGTTGGCTGGAGATTGCTGGCTGCGGCATGGTACATCCGAACGTGCTTTCTGCCTGTGGTATCGACCCCGAGGTGTACAGCGGCTTTGCCTTTGGTTTCGGTGTAGAGCGCGTGGTGATGATGCGCATGGGGATCGACGATATACGCCTGCTCTACCAAAACGACCTGCGCGTCCTGCGTCAACTGTAGCATGCTGCTGCGAGCCACTGGTTTATGCAAATCGTACAGCGCCAAAGGCAAGGCGCAAACTCATGTGCTACAGAACGTAGACCTTGAATGTGAAGCGGGCGAGTTTATTGCCCTTATGGGTCCTAGCGGTGCGGGGAAGAGTACGCTCATGCACATCCTAGCCACGTTGGACAGACCAGATAAGGGTGAGGTAGTTCTTGCCACAAAAGGTACGACGTATGCATACAGCGCCCTGAACAATAAAACCCTTGCACTGCTCCGTAGTACGGAGATTGGCATTGTCTATCAATTTCATCACCTTCTCCCCGAGTTCACAGCAGAAGAGAATGTGATGATGCCACTACTCATTGCAGGTGTTCCTCAGACGGATGCACGCAATGCTGCTTCTGCTATGTTGGAGCGTGTTGGAATGCTGAACAGGGGCTCTCACGCACCGTCGGAACTTAGCGGTGGAGAACAACAACGGGTGGCAATAGCTCGTGCGTTGGTACACAATCCATCGGTGTTGTTTGCAGACGAGCCAACCGGCAACCTTGATTCGGACAATGCAGAAGCGGTTGCATCACTCATCGTCGAGTTGCAGACAGAGAGAAAGATGACGTGCGTCGTTGCCACGCATAGTCACGACCTGGCTGTACATGCACATCGCATTGTGCAGTTGCGTGACGGACATGTAGTTGCATGATGGCGGTATGAAGCACCACAAGGTTATAGCTCGATACATTTCGTTGTATGGCCTGTTTCTGATTGTTTGTGGCGTCGTGGGCTACGTGATCACTCAGGATCACAGTCAGAGTTCCCTGGTCAATGGTATTGTCGGTGGCATTCTCATGGTCGTCATCGGTCTCCTTCACCGTCAGAATCGATCATACACGCTTCCAGCAGCCATGGGTGCCTGTGGCATCTTTACCATTACGTTCATCTGGCGCGCCATTGTACAGTGGCCGTTGGTAGGGGGCTCTAGTAGCCACCTTGTAGTGGCCCTTCTCCTCACGATGATGACTCTGGTGAGTGTGGTCATGGTAGCTGTCCTAGGCAGACAGCTCCGTTTGTAAATGCCGCAACGACATTAACAGTCATGGAACGTACCAGACTCAACGCGTTGAGTTTACAGTCCGTTCATTCGTGAACGAAGACTGGTCGCTAGATACTCGCAAACAGTGTAAAGTCGTCGGCATCTTCGATTTCAACGTCGACAAAATCACCGATGAGTAGCGGCTTTTCGCTTCGTATGTAGACTTCGTTGTCCACTTCGGGGGCATCGGCTTCAGTCCGGCCTAGCCACTCACCGTTGACGTTTTCTTCGACAAGCACTCGTTGCACGGTTCCAATCTTCTCGGCGTTCTTTTGTCCGCTGATTTCGCGCTGGAGGTCCATGATCCGTGCAATCCGTTCTTCCTTTACCGACTGAGGCACTGGATCACCCAGGATGTGTGCATACGTGTCGTCCTCTTGTGAATAGGCAAACACTCCAACACGGTCCAGACGCTGCTTTTCCAGGAACTCAGCAAGGATGTCGACGTCTTGTTCCTTCTCGTTGGGATAGCCTAGAATGAACGTACTGCGGATGGTGATGCCTGGCACTCTTTCCCGAATCGTATCCAGTAGTTGTTCGGTTTTTTCACGCGTAATGCCGCGACGCATACTGGTAAGGACTGGATCACTGGCATGCTGAAGCGGAATGTCGAGATACTTACAGATGTTAGGTCTGCTGGCGATGGCATCGAGGATGTCCACCGGGAAGCCAGACGGAAAGGCATACATACACCGAATCCAGTCTGCACCACTCTCATCAGCTAGCCGCTTCAATAGATCGGCAAGCGTTCTCTTGCCATTGATGTCCAGACCGTAGTAGGTAAGATCTTGAGCAATGAGAATGAGCTCACGTGCTCCCTGGTTCACTAGTGAAGCAGCCTGGGCAACGATCTTATCAGCCGGTACGCTACGATGCTTCCCACGCATAATGGGAATAGCGCAGAAACTACATGGACGGTCACAGCCCTCCGATATCTTCACGTAGGCATAGGGCGCAGGCGTTTGGACAATTCGTTCACCGAGAAGGGCATACTTCAAATCAGGAGAGAGTGCCTTGACGATGCTTTCGAAGGCCTCGGTGCCAAAGAAGTGGTCAACCTCGGGGAACTCGCTTCGCAGGTCATCGGCATACCGTTCACTTAGGCAGCCAGCAACAACAAGCTTCTTGATGTCGCCCTGCTTCTTACGCTCCGTCGCCTCGATGATGGTGTTCACGCTCTCTTCCTTGGCAAGGTCGATAAAGCCGCAGGTATTGATAACCAAGGTGTCGGCATCCTCAATGGTGTCGACGATGGCCATGTTGTTTGCTACAAGCGTGCCAGCAAGTGTCTCACTGTCGACCGTGTTCTTACTGCAGCCAAGCGTTACGATGTGGATGTTCATGAGTCTGGTGTTAGTTCCCTGAGTGTTTTGCTCGCATCATCTCTACCACCGCCTGTGGAACAAACTCGCTGATGTCTTGCTGGTACCTACCTAACTCTCGGATGATGGAAGAGTTCAGGTAGGTATACTTTTCGTGTGGTAGAAGAAAAATCGTTGCCACGTTCGGCGCGAGCTTGCGATTCATCAAGGCAATCTGGAATTCGTATTCAAAGTCGGTGACGGCACGAAGGCCGCGGACGATGACGTCGACGCCATGTTCTTGTGCGTAGTCAACGACGAGACCAGCATACACGACAACACGTACGTTCGGCAGGTGGACCAATGCAGCCTCGGCCATCTGTACGCGTTCCTGCTCCGAAAACATTGGAGTTTTCTTGCTGTTCCTGGCGATAACTACCGTCACCGTGTCGAACATTTGCGCGGCACGTTCAATAACGTCCACGTGACCGAAGGTAATGGGATCGAAGGATCCCGGATACATTGCATGCTTTGGCATGTGCAAACCTATGGCAATGGTCTGAGAATCTCTACCATTGTGTCGCCTTTCTGTTTTGACCACAGCACGTCCCACTGTACCGATGGCATTCGCACTTCGTTTGTGCCATACTCCAGCATGACGAGGCAATCTGCAGGTATCCGTGGGTGGAGTAGGGAGACAAGCTGGTTCGCTTGCTTCAGTCCATACGGTGGATCGGCCACAATCAACTGAACGGTAGACTCCGTTGGTGAGGTTGGCATTTGCTGAATGAACGCAACAACGTCGGCGCATACAACGTTGGCCATTGACGTAGCGTCGAGTTCCTGCAACATGGTCTGTATGCCTTTGCACGTGGGACCATGGTTTTCAACAAACGTGCAATACGAAGCACCACGGCTCAGGCATTCAAGTCCAAGAGAGCCCGTACCAGCATACAAATCCATCACCCTAGCCCCCTCCCAATCAATGTGGTTGTCGAGCACATTGAACATTGTCGTTCGCCACAAATCTGTGGATGGTCGTGTGCGCGGTGTCGGTGGTGGGGGAATGGTGCGTCCCTTCCAACGTCCGGAAATAATGCGCATTTCAGGCAGTCTCGAGTTCAACGGAAACAGGTGCAACTAGTCCTTCGTGAAGTAGCATTGCACCAACCATGCAACCGAGCATGTGTGATCGTGAAAGGACACGTCGTTCTGACTCTGCCGTCAGTTTCGAGAGTACGTGCCTGAATGGCTGAAAGCGTTCGACGACGTGGAATTGTTTGCCTACGCGTTGTTGGATGCCCACAAGGTCCTGTGGCGTGACGGCATCACCGAAAACCGTACAACGTCTACCCTTGAAATCCAGCATTTGCTGAACAGAGTCCAGTACATCGGCGTGCGACGTTGATGCGCCCTCGGAAACAGGAATGCAGAGCACATGCTCCACCGTGCTGCCTGCATCAAGTACCCACCAACGTGAACCAGACCGGCCGACGTATACCGTTGGCTCGTCAAGGCGCGCAGCAGCAAGGATGCCTTCGATGTCAGATACGTTGTGTCGTCCACACTTGTCTACTCCCATCAGCGTAGTCCATGCTGACCCCTGGTAGGTGCCGCGTGATTCAATGGCAACGATGTGATGCTCTAGCGATGTTACCTCCTGGAGGAAATGATCAAGCTCGAATATGCGGCGCTCTGCATTGTCGGTAAGCACTGGGTAGCTATGGGTTGCTACGGCATCGCCATGATGGACAACAACATCAGCACCAGACGGAGTAGCTGAATCAACGGTCGCTGTCTCATGATACTCCTCAAGCGAGAGCAAGCCAGCTTGAAGGCGATAGGTGAGTACGATGGTTCGTAGGGGATGTCGGTATTCACAGGTAGGCATACAGGAATTTACGGCACACTCACCATGTTCCGCAGCTTCTCGATCGTCTTGGGGCCAATGCCCTTTACCCGCGTAAGGTCTTCAACCGATGTAAATGGTCGACGTTCTCGTTCTGCGATGATCTTCTCGGCCATTGCCGGTCCCACGCGCGGCAATCGCATCAACATTGCTCGCGATGCCGTATTGATGCGAACCTTTCCAAGTGGTGCTTGCTTACTGGCTGTTCGCGCAACAGCATGTCGACTGGTGGAAGGGGGCTCCGTAGTGAGGGATACCGCCTCGTCGACACTACGATGCTGCTGCGCTGTTGATGCGTCACGTGCGTTCTCGTTCATTGCTCGCTGCATGGAGTCGAGCAAGGCAATGACCTTCTGGGTTGCTAACACGTCATGGGTGGTATGAGTGGGGACAAGTAGCTTGCCGACCCATCCGCCAAGGAGGATAGTAACAATGGTAAGCAGTACAATGGCCTCGCTCTTCGAGAGACCCAGTTCACGCTGGAGAAGTGAGAGTAAGCGCTTCATTTCGTTAGGAAGCGCTCACCACATATCAGGAGAACGCTTCTTTAACCTTGTCGAAAAACGATCGGTGTGACCGTTGATCGGGTGGAGTAAAATGTTCCGATGACTGAAGGTCCTGAACCTGTTTCTTTTCCGCAGCCGTGAGCGATGTCGGCACATAGACGTTAATGTGAACGTACTGATCGCCACGACCTCTTGATTGCAGGTGTTGAATGCCCTTCCCCTTCATCCGCAACTTGGTACCTGGTTGCGTACCTGGCTCGATCGTGATAACGGACGAACCTTCAAGAGTGGGAACTTCTAACTCTGCACCAAGCGTTGCCGTAGGGAAGGAGACGGTGAGATCCATGTGTACGTCGTCTTCGTCACGAACAAACACCTCGTGCTCTTCCTCGATGATTTCAACCCTGATATCACCAGCTGGTCCGCCACGTCGTCCGCTATGCCCCTTACCAGTAACGGTCAGATAATTTCCTGTACGAACACCAGCTGGTATCGTGACGCTTACGCTACTCTCTCCCTCAACGCGACCATCACCTGAGCATGTAACGCATGGCGTACGAAGGACCTCGCCAGTGCCGCCACAGTTTGCACAGGGACCGATGTTCACGAACTGACCAAACACACTACGGGTCACCTGACGTACTTCGCCACTTCCATGGCACTGAGTGCACTGTACCCAACCAGAGGCATCGGGAGTGCCTTGCCCCTTACAATCAGAACACTGAACGTAATGCCGCAGCTTAATCGTCTTCTCAACACCGGTACTGATCTCTTCGAGAGTAAGCTTCATACGGACGCGGAGATCCGCTCCTGCCTCGCCTCTGCTTCGTTTGCCGCCTTGCGAGCCGTTGAACATGTTACCAAAGACGCTCGAACCGAAGATGTCGCCAAATGCACTAAAGATGTCGTTGATGTTCGAGAATCCTTGAGCGCCGCCACCGAAGCCGCCCATGCCTTCCTTGCCAAAGCGATCGTAACGAGCGCGCTTATCGGGATTGCTCAGTACGTCATAGGCCTCTGCTGCTTCCTTAAACCGCTCTTCTGCAGATGGGTCGTCCGGATTCCTGTCCGGATGGTACTGCAGGGCCAGCTTTCGATAGGCCGCCTTGATTTGCTCGGCTGAGGCACCCTTGTCCAGGCCCAGGATTTCGTAGTAGTCGCGATTGGTCATGCCTTGCTCATTCCTTGGAGTCTGTTGGTGAAAGTGGTCCTGCCGAGGTTACGACCTTGGCATGACGTAGGACGCGATCATGAAGCATGTAACCGCGTTGTATGGTTTGTACGAGGTGACCTTCCGGAACATCGCTTGGCGTGTGCATGAGCGCTTCATGGAGGTCTACGTGGAAAGGTTCGCCGGACTCGCCGTCGATGGCTGTGACGCCGACTTCGGCAAGGATCTTGACGGTCTTGGCATAGATAAGCTCAAGACCTTCTTTCAAGGCCGCTGCATCCTCCGTCTTCCTTGCAGCTTCAACGGCATGATGCAGATCATCAAAGATGGGTAGGAGCTTCGTCAGCAGGGATTCTGATGCAAACCGTGCCATCTGCTCGCGTTCTGCGTTGTGTCGGCGACGAATGTTCTCGATATCGGCTGCCCGTCGCAAGGCCAGGTCCTTCCATTCTTCAAGTTCTTGCTCTAGGGTGGACTCGGCATCGGTGGTGCCATGCTCGGTTTCGGACGAACCCGTAGGTTCTACTTCGTCAAATGGGAGATTGGTGTTCTCTGCGTCTTCTGTGTAGTGATTCATAGCGGGCGTAGACGAATGAAGGGGGTAGTCTATGGTAAATCTTTGTGGAGGGTTGAACTGAGCACGTCGCCGACAGTTTGCACAAGCGACATGATGCGTGAGTAATTCATGCGCTTAGGGCCGATGAGAGAGATCGAGCCGCTGGCTGAACCCACTCTGTAGGTCGTTGACACCATGCTGTAGTCGGCTAGCTGTTCATTACGAAGTTCGTTGCCAATGCGGACAGATACTCCTGTGGACTCGGGCATTGCGTCGACGACATGGATAATAATGTCTTCGTTCTCAAGCAACTCGATGACGCTTCGTAACCGTTCTGGACTCTCGAACTCAGGATGCGCCAGGAGCTGCTGAGCTCCAGAAACGTGGATGTCGGCAAGCTCATCTGAGCTGGACAACCTTTCGGCATGTTCTACAAAGAGTCTAAGCACAGACCGGTCCGACGTGCTAGACTCATGCATATCGGCGAAGATCTCTCCAATTTGTCGCAATGGCTTTCCAGAAAGTCGTTCATTGATCAAAGAGGAAATCTGGTCCAAAGAGCTGAGGTCAATTGGTGAGGTGGTTTCGAGCGTGATGGTGTGGACTATGTCGCTTGCCAATGCAATCACAACCAGGATACGTTCTGACGATAGTTGAAAGAGTTCGATCTTGGTTACGATGATGTCGGTGAACCTGGGTACCCGAACCACGGCGATGGCCTTCGATAACGAGCCAAGGATCTTTGATGTGTCTCGAAGTAGGGTTTCGCGTGGACGTAGTGCAAGGTCACCTACAATCTTGTTTTCACTTCGAGACAGTGACTCCAGCTGCATCAAGGAGTCGACGTAGACGCGATACCCCAGATCTGTCGGTGTTCTACCAGCCGATGTGTGGGGATGGGAGATGTAACCCCAGGACTCGAGATCTGCCATGACATTGCGAATCGTAGCGGAACTAAGATTCAGTTCCGCCTCTAGATACTTCGACAGATTACGTGACCCCACCGGGGCGGCGTTGAGGATAAACAACTGAACAACGGCCTTCAGTATCGTTCGCTCTCTGTCGTTGAGCTCGGAATGTCCACGGGGCACATACAAGCTCATGACTAGGCTGCCAGGACGTTCTGATAATACTGCAGGAACTCAAGGACGTCGTACTTCACGATCCAGATTACGAGGACTACGGCAAAGGCCAGAGCGAGGACGCCTAAACCGATGCCATACACGTAGAGCCCGCTAACATCAAACACCACCGATGTAGCACGTAGTGTACGGAATACCGTCCAGCCAAAGGCAGCGAAGGTGATCAACGGAATCCAGAACGATAGGGCATTCGTGCTCATAACCTGGTACAACGCAACGCCGATGGGTAACAATGCTAACAGCGGTACGCAACTCCAGACAACGATCGTTAGTGTGTCACGGTACAGCACCTTGCCTTTAATGAAGATAGCTGCCAGGCGGAGCATCGATGCAAAGAGGTTGACGAGGACAAACACGCCGCCGCCCAACACCACAACTGCAGCAAATGGTCTCCAGGCGATGTACCGGATAAGCAGGTACATCCAGTCGAACGGTACGGCAAGGTGAAGGAGATATTCAAGCCGTGGATCGGTACGTAAGAAATACAAGATAGCTGCAAGGACAAGTCCCGCACCTACTGAAATCACTGCACCCAGGAGTGTAGTTTGAACGGTCGATAGGATGCGTTGATCCCGAATGTCAGCATAGAAATTGTACGGTCGAATGATCGACCTGATGAAGTACTCCCTGAACCGTCTCGAACGATTGATCAAAAACGTCAATATCAAGGCAAGCACAAGACCAGTAGCTACGAAGGTTAGGGGGGTGCTGTCGGAATAGTCGCGTGCTTGAAGAAGCGGCTCCTTTTCGTCATTGATCAGCGACTTGTACATGTCGTAGGCAACTCGTTGTTGTCTCCATGCATCAACCAACCCATCGGTATGTAAGTACGGGTCGTTTGCATCCACCATCATCGTCGGCATGACCAGTGAATAATCTGCAAAGCTGCTCACGACACACCCAGCTAGGTTGGCCATCCTTGTCGCCTGCCATCCGTCACGCAGTGCTACGGCCTGCGATTCTAGGGAGAGGGGGTCGCTAAATCCATTCGAATTGGATGGAGAGACAACAGCACCGATCTGGGTAAGCACGGCTGCTGAACGAATGATACGCTTTGCGTCGGCGAGGACGGCTGACATGCGTTCACGATCGTGCGGACTCCTGAGCGAGACGATGATGACGTCGAAGCCTCCTTCGCTGACCTTATCGATCTGTCCGCCAGCGACAACCTTGTACAGCGGCACTGATACCTTGCTGCGTAGCAGCTTGGCAATGTTCTGATGATACTGTTGCGTACGTGGTGCACCTTCTTCTAGAAAATCACTAATGCCAATGGCAACCACGCTAGGATGGGTTCCAACGTAGGCAGCCAGAAGATCTGCCTGATTGCGTAGTAAAGCCGAGATTTCTTCTGCTTCAAGCATGGCTTGAGGGATGCTTGCAGCATTTAGTTCAGCAAACACCATCAAGCCGTAGCGGTCGCACAGCTCCAGTAAGTAGGGGTGTGGTGCCCCATGAACGAAGCGTACGGCGTTGACGCCAAGTGTCTTGAGCATGGCTACGTCATGCTCCATTTGACGCCAGGTGATGGACGGACCAACCTTCGGATACTCCTCGACATAGTCGATGGCATTGATGAAGGTCGGCACATCATTCAGCCGAATGATCCGGGAGTCGTCCTTTGCTGCAACACGAATAGATCGTAAGCCAACGTTGGTTGTGTAGGAGTCGACGAGCATTCCGTCAAGTGTCGTGCGGACCTCGAGTGTGTAGAGGTTCGGGTCCGATGGCGACCACAGACGAGGGTTCGCTATCTGCATGTCGAACTCAGCATGCGTTGTACGTGCACGTTCTACGCGAACGGATTGCGTGTTTGACCGCGCTACAACTTCGTTTGTCGAGTTCAATCGAAGGACGGCTTCGACGTTGGTCGTGATACTTCCTTGCTTCATGGCATCGTCGGAAGAAGCCCCACGAATAAGTCGGTCGACGTTCGCACCTCGAATCGTTGCTTGTACGCTTAGCGATGCAGAAGAATACGATGCTGAAAATGCGGTAGAAGTATGGACTTCACTAGTCCACACATGCGGGGTGCCAACGAGGAAGATCTCTCTCGTGAGGCCTGTCCAGGTCTTGGTCCCCCATGGAGCATATCGGCGGACCAGATTGTGCAGGTCGCCACCATTGGTTAGCGTCAGCTCAATCACATTGTTACCGGCAATAAGCATCCGCTCATTGATGTCGGCCGTAAACGGAGCTGTGCCCCCAGGGTGTCTCGTAACAAAGCGATTGTTGACCTTGACCACCACCTCGTCGCTCACACCAAGAAACACAATTTGCCATGCCCGAGAGTGCAGGGTGTTGCCGTCCATCTTGAACGTACGGCGTACGGTCAGCGGCTCTCCATTCTTGAAGATGCCTGGCAGTGATACCGTACCATCTGCATCGCCCCCTTCCACCAGATTCCAGGTACCCGACAAGTTGATCACCGATCGCGTATCGGTTGGCAGAATCGCGCGCACCTGAGCTGGCTCCAGTGGCGTGTAGTCATGAAAGTCAACCGAAAGAGCGGGTAGGGGGCTAACGATTACTGTCAGCAATAGAAGAAGCAAATGCTTCATGGGCATTACACTAAGCTCGTGAGGCAAATCGTGAAACGCGGGACAAACCGAATTGTCCCACATGAACAGTTTACAGAAGGCACAAAACTACAGTACACATATCTTTGCGAGAGCCGTTTTCATTTTTGGAGCATGCTATTCACCTGTTCCGCTACTCTTTACAACCTTCTACACACTAATAAGCGAGTGAATAGCCGATCGTGACCGATCGCGGATCTCTGCAACGACGTTGTGTCTTTGTTCTTGCCTGTGCCATGGTCGTCGGTACGTTTTCCCTGCGTGCCCAGACTGACACGGTAAGTCAGAAGCCCAAACAAGACAGCAGCGTCGTTCTGGACTTTGGAGACCCAACAAATACAGACTTGCCAACCCTTGGTCCGAAGCTGGACGTAAACAGGAGGCGGCTCGTTAGGGGGAGGACTACGCCCAATCGCCCGCTTCCGAGTGGTTTTGAACTTCGGGGGAGTGTAGACTCGCTATTGCGGTCAATTCGACTAGGAGAGTCCGTAAATGGACTCGACGTTGGTACGAGTTACTCCATGGGGTTGGACGATTACCTCAAGTTGAAGAGGGATGCCATAGCATGGGATCTTCGTGACTCGGCGACAACGGCCTACGAGCTCAAGAAGATGCTTTCGGAAAGTGAGTTGTTGAAGCTTCTGGATCAGGCAACAAACCTGACCATACCGCTACCGCCAAGTCCGCTCTTCGGCATCTTCGGCAAGCCGGAAATCAACATCAACGTCAATGGCGAGGTTAACGTTCGTGCAGGCTGGCGATGGGATACCCAGAACCTTGGTACGGCTTCTGTTCTTGGTCAGACGCAGTCATCGCCAATCTTCAATCAAAACATTCAGGTGAATGTGAGTGCACGGGTTGGCGAAAAGTTCAAGTTCAACGTAGACTGGAACACGCTTAACCAGTTTGAGTTCAATAATCGCTTCAAGGTCGGATACGAGGGGTACGACGACGATATCGTGAAGCGCGTCGAGTTTGGCAATGTGAACATGGAGACCAATAGCACGCTCATCGGAGGTGGGCAGACGCTGTTTGGTGTTCGGGCAGACTTCCAGTTTGGTCCACTCTACCTTAAGACCATTGCCTCGCAACGTCGTGCAGAGCGGCAGATGATCAATGCTTCTGGTGGTACGTCAAGGCAATTCTTTACGGTTCGTGCCTACGATTATGCTCGCAACCACTTCTTTATCGACACGGCATACTTCGAGGTCTGGGATGCGTATTTCAAGTCGGTGACCCCGGTACTCCCGCCGCAGTACTCACACCTTGTCGTTAAGGAGATCGAAGTCTGGGAGAGTACCACCGAGCTTACACAGGTACAAGCTAACGAGGCCATTGCCTATGCCGACCTCCATCCCATCCGCTATGCGCAGGGCGAGCGTTATCCTGATGCTTTGAAAAGTGCCAGCATCAAAGCCGGCGAGATAGAGCGAGGACGATTTACCCGACTCGACCCAAAGCGGTATGAGGTTGACATGAACCTTGGTACCGTTACCGTGCTCAACATGCGTACTGACCGCTACTATGCTGTTTCATATCGATATGAGGGCGAAAACCCACTCACCGATAGTGACGACTTGTATGTAGGGACGCTGTCAAAGAATGCCGCGGAAAAGGACACCATCCTATTGAAGTTGATTTCCCGTCAGCAAATGCAACCAGGATTCACTACCCTGTGGAAGCGACTGATGAAGAACGTGTACAGTCTTGGCGTTTCGAACATCAACCCGACGGATGCGAACATCGGCATGTGGTACTATCGGAATACCAACGACTCAACGGACGTGCTCGAAGGTGCGCCGGACAAGATCGTGACCATCTTCCGCATCGACCAGATCACCAATGGTACAGGTACGGCGCCCCCTGACGGAAATTTTGATGCCAGACCACCAGTCTTCAATGCTGCTAGGGGAGAGATCATCTTTCCTAGTCTAGAGCCATTTAGAGATGGGCTTCGTCAGTACTTCGCCAGCAAGGGTAATCCCCAGTTGGCCGAACAATACGTGTTCAACGAGGTGTATGACACAACCGATCAGGCAGCCCGTCTGAATAGTGCCAAGGACCGATTCCTCATCGTAGGTCAAGCATCAGGAACAGCGTCGGGAAGTCGCATACCATTGGCCTACAACACGGCACCTGGATCGGTGAAGGTGCGTCTGGATGGACAAGAGCTCCGCGAGGGTGTTGACTATTCGGTTGACTATTACGGTGGGTCGCTTACCCTGCTTAACGCGCGAGCAATGCTACCCAACGCCAACCTACAGGTAGAGTACGAGAAGAATGACATCTTCAACCTCAGTACTCGAACCCTGCTTGGCGTTAGAGCTGATTATCAACTGTTCAAAAGCCGGAATCTTACAAGTCGGCTTGGCATGACGCTGATGAGCTATGATCAGGCAGCACTGGTGGACCGTGTTCAACCCGGACAGGAGCCAAATGCCAACACCATGTTTGGATTCGATGGTGACATCAATGCGACATTGCCATGGCTTACTAGATTGATTGACGACTTGCCCTTCCTTGACACGAAGGTCAAGAGCTCATTCTCCATGAAGGGCGAGTGGGCCATGGTCAACCCCGAGCCAAACAAGCGCTACAGTAACGTCACCTCGGACGGTGGACAACCGGTTGCCTACGTAGATGATTTTGAAGGTGCGCGGCGTCAGCTAAGCTTTGGTCTTACACCAGGGATGTGGACGCAGTCGAGTCCGTTCCCCGATGAAACAAAGTGGGACAGCGATACTATTGCTCGAGACTTCAGAGGGCGAGCATTCTGGTATCAGAAGTTCGTGCCCGACGTGCCACAGCAAGACGTATATCCAAACCGTGCACAACGCCTAGGTCAAACCAACATCAATCCCATTCGCATTGTCTTTGATCCAAGAAAACGTGGCGTCTATAACATGAACCCGCAGTTCCTGGATGAAGAGAATCCGCGATGGAACGACCCTGACTCGCTTACCGTTCGTGCCGAGACACAGCAGTTCTTTGATCAGAACGGAGAACGCATCTGGGGTGGTATGATGCGTCTCCTCTCGCCATTCAACTCAAACTTCGATAACGATAACGTAGACTTCATCGAAGTGATGATGAGAATCGAATCGTACGAACCCGGTTCGAAGATGTACATAGACCTCGGGCAGATCTCCGAAGACGTTATCCCGAATCAACGCCTAAACACCGAAGACAAGTTCCCGCCCAACAACCTGATGGATCAAGGCGAAGACACTGGCTTGGACACCATGTTCAATGCTGAAGAACAGCAAGTCTATCCCGATCCTCTAAACAGAGAAGCGGACCCAGCCCGTGACGACTATCACTTTGACTTCAGTGCCAACCGGCAAACACAGCAGGAAAGTCAGTTCGTACGTTACAACCTCTATGAGAACAACTCAACACAAAGCGAGCTGGGTCAGTTTCCCGATACCGAAATCCTGAATAAGAACAACGGTCAGACCATCATGTTGGACAACAGCTACTTCAGGTATGAAGTCAAGCTGGAACCAAATCCCAACACCAATCCACAGATTGTTGGGGGTAACCCCGACAAAGGATGGTTCCAGTTCCGGATACCTGTGCGCAGGCCAGATGCAATTGTTGGAAATCCGTTGTTCACGAACATTCAATACGTCCGTATTGCCTTCTCAGGTGGCCACGTCAAGCTCTCGATTGCTGACTGGGGTGTAGTTGGTGCCTACTGGTTGCGTCGGCACAACTTCCAACCAGGTGTTCCGGAAGACGACAGTGTGCTTGCCGTAACATTCGTTAACCGCGAAGAACATTCCAGCGCACCTGACTTCTACACCATGCCACCAGGTGTGCAGCCTCCACAACAGTTGCAGAATCCAGATCCGTTCTCGAATCTTTACATGAACGAACAGTCGCTTCGGCTTGACGTTCGCAGTCTACGATACGGTGAAGAGCGCATGGCTGCACGGAAGTACACTCCTTGGGATTTGTTCTATTACAAGCAATTGGCCTTCTTCTTCCATGGCGACAATACCATGCCGGACAGAGAAGCCGATGGAGCAACACCGCCTGCATACTGCTTTATTCGCTTTGGCGTCGACTCGGCCAACTATTATGAGATGCGTAGACCATTGCTTAGAGGTTGGCAGGATCTCCGCATTATTCTGTCTGATCTTACGGCCATCAAGGAGATCAGAGATGCAACGCGAATCAATGAACGACAAGAGTTCCCTGTCCCAGGGGACCCACGTGCCCGTTTCGCAATCAAGGGGAGTCCGATACTCACGCGTGTATCGTTCTTTGGTTTTGGTATTGCCAATCCGGCCGAGCGCTATCCAAACGAACTCTCGACTACGCTGTGGGTAGACGAACTACGCGTTGTGGAACCTGTGAGAGATAAGGATTGGGCAGCTATCGGTTCGACAACCATGAACTTTGCTGACCTTGGTGATATGTCGGCAAGCATCAACCATAGCACGCCGAACTTCCACCGACTGGAAGAGCGATTCGGTAACCGTAGTCAGGTAACGTCCTGGAACGTTACGATGAACGGTTCGCTGGAGAAGCTTCTACCGAAGGAGATGAAGAGTGCGAAGATCCCGATAACCTACACGCACAATGAGTTTCTTCAGCATCCTCTCTACCAAGCCCAGAACGACGTTTCGCTCGATGCAGCAGCAGATGCTGCACGTCGGGATACCTTGGCGAAGGGGGCTTCGATAGAAACAGCAAACGAAGCAGCTCGTTATATCGAGCAGCGATCTGAGACCCTTAAGGTTCAGGACCAATGGGCCATTACCGGTCTGAAACTAGGGTTGCCGTCTACGGCGTGGTACTTGGACGATACCTTCAATAAACTCACGTTCAACTACAACTACTCGCAAGAGTATCAGCGGTCCCAGGTAGTGGCGAATAAGTTTATGTGGCGATGGCAGTTTAGGATGGACTATGCCGTGACGATTCCGAACAAGTTGAATGTAAGTCCACTCAAGTTCCTCGACGGTGTGTTTGGATTGAAGGCCTATAAGGACATGAAGGTGAACTTCCTTCCTCAGAATTTCACGGCAAACGTTGGCTTTGAGCGCGCACGGACAACAGAACAAAACCGTTATCTCAGCTTTGCAAGCCCAATAGTGCGAGAGTTTATCGGAACTCAGACCTTTGGATTTAACTGGCGTCTAATCGAGAATGGTTTCCTAAGTCCAACGATTGACTACAAGGTCACCAACACAACCACACTGGTTCCGTTGGAGCTTGACGAGAACGGAAATCAACGATCCGGTTCGGAATTGTTCAGCCAGATGTTCTTCACTAATGGAAGCGTGTTCAACTTCGGGAATACTGGTTCATACCAACAGGTTGTAACATTTACCATGCGACCTAGGTTGCCTGCAATTGCGAACCTTGATCGACTGATTGAGACATCAGCTTCATATTCTTCGACCTTCCGACTCGTTGACCCACTCCAGCCCGACCCAGCGCAGCACGACATTGTCCGCTCCGGAGTAGTGAACTCTCAGCTTCGTATCAGTCCGATTCTCCGGTGGAAACAGTTAGGAACGGAACTGTTTGGACCAATCAAATACACGGAAGGGGATGGACTGGGCACCGTCGGTACAGTGCTCAAGGACATCTTCTTCGGGTTTGACAATTTCACCTTCTTGTTCTCACAGGTGAACAACTCCAATAACGGTGGTATCATGGGCGGCACGGGGTTCTCGAACTTCTGGGCACGGACGATGACGTTTAGGAGCAATGAGCCAATGTGGGGACCAAGCACACCGTACCAGCTGGGCTGGACGTATGACCCTCATGGCGGTATCGGTCTAGCTGGTTCTAGTGCCTTCCCATTCTTCAAGTTCGTCACCACCCCAGGAAAGCGTCCACCTAACGGTGTAATGATGGACAACTACGACAGTAAAACGTCGCTTACCTTCCAAACCAACCGTCCGCTCTGGCCTGGTGCAACGCTAGACCTTACGGCGAAGACAGACGTGGGCTACTCACTACAACAGCGCGTTATCACCAATGCCAATGGTGATCCGACGTTCACCAATGTAAACAAACGTCAGACGATTGAACGGTCGTTCATCAGCCTGCCATTCTTCTTCACGAACGACAATGTCGACCATGTACTGGAGCTATACAGTCAACGCCGCAATGCAATCCTAGCCACGGCCGATACCAACAAGCGCAACGCGATGTTGTTACAGGCTCTCAATGAAAGTTTTGTTGAAGGCTTTGAGAGTCTGCAGCTCTTTGGAGGTGAAGCTGCCAAGATTATGCCTGCGATAAACTGGACGTTACGGTGGGACGGCATCGAAAAGCTATGGGGACTTCGCGACATTGCCCAACGCATCTACTTGGAGCATGCCTACCAGAGTACCTACAAAGAGAATGCAACGATAACCGACAACGGACGTGTGGTAGACATTCAGGAAATCCGTACTGGGTTCCAGCCGTTGGTAGGGGTCAACATGAGCTTCGATGAGAAGCGCCTCAACGGACTTCTCACGGCAACCGTTCGGTATAGCATAACGGAAGCACATTCCTTAGCCGGATCGGCACGATCCACCATTCAAAAAGAGAACACCCATGAGCTGCAGGTTCAGGCCTCCTACCTCCGTAGGGGAATGAGCTTGAATCTGCTCGGTCTCGAATTAAAGAACGACATTGAGTTTACCTTCCTCACACAGTTGCGCAAAAACATCCAGTCGCGTATTGAGGTTGACGAGTATCCATCACAGCAGGCACGAACGGTGAACGGTCAAACACAGATCACCATCGAGCCGCGTGCCCGGTACACGGTGAGCAATCGTGTGACTGCTTCGGCCTTTGTTCGCTACGAAGGAAATTTCACCGAGGGGGCCTCTACCCCTGGCTACAGCACTACGCAGGTCGGCGTGGATATTCGGCTGTCGATATCTGGCGGACGCTAGCGTGGAACGTGCATGAAACACGTGAACACGGCTCGGTTGTAAGTTTGTATGGTTGCCTATCTCTCAGGCCATTTCCGTCAACTCCTCCACTTTCCACTAACCGAGCATGAGCGTTCCTTCATGGACAACAATTAGCAAGTCAGTCGAGCAGGACTGGCTTGTTATGAAGCTACGTTCGGAGCGACGTATGCATGCCGAAGATGGGCGTGAAGGAACATTTACTGTGGCCAGCGCTCCGCTATGGGTGAACATCTTACCAATCACTGAAGACGGTGAGATTGTTCTTGTTGAACAGTTCCGACACGGAACGGGATCTACAACTTTTGAGATCCCTGGAGGGGTTGTTCATGCCGACGAAGATCCCCGGCTGGCAGCAGAACGCGAGTGCAGAGAGGAAACTGGCTGGGCTGGAACAGGCGACGCAGAGTTACTAGGCATCGTCGACCCCAATCCAGCATTCATGGAGAATCAGTGCAGGGTGTATGTGTGGACAGGATGCAGTAAGACACAAATGCAGGATCTTGATCCGTTGGAAGACATTGTCGTCCACACCGTTTCACTGCATGAATTTCTGCGGTTGGTAGAACAAGGAACAATTCGACATTCACTTGTGCTCAGTGCCGTAGCGCTAGCACTCATCAAATCCCGCATACCGTCGGGGAACATAGGGGCTCATAATGGCTAAGGTTATCGCCGTTGCCAATCAAAAAGGTGGCGTAGGAAAGACAACCACATCCGTGAATTTGGCTGCATCGCTTGCGGCTGCTGAGCAGCGTACGTTGCTTATCGATATTGATCCGCAGGCCAATGCGTCTCACGGATACGGAGTCGACACAACGGATCTGCAGAAAACCATTTATGAAGTCCTCGTCAATGGTCTTCCAGTTAAGGAAGCCATCGTCGAGACAATGATGCCCTTCATGCACCTGGTGCCATCACATATCAATCTCGTTGGTGCAGAGATCGAACTCGTCGACATTAAAGGTCGTGAGTATCTCTTACAGCGGGCCCTTGCTACGGTGCGAGATGACTACGATTTCATTGTCATTGATTGTCCGCCCTCACTAGGCCTTCTTACGCTGAACTCCCTGACGGCAGCAGACAGCGTCCTCGTTCCCGTTCAGTGTGAGTTTTATGCACTAGAGGGATTGGGTCAGCTCCTCAACACCATCGCCATTGTTCGTCGTAGTACCAACCCCAAGCTTGACATCGAAGGCGTATTGCTAACCATGTACGACTCTCGTTTGAGACTATCCAACCAAGTTGTCGAAGAGGTGCGCCGACACTTCGAAGACAAGGCCATGCGAACGGTGATCTCACGCAACGTCCGCCTTAGCGAAGCACCAAGTCACGGCAAGCCTGCACTGTTGTACGAGGCAACAAGCATCGGCGCTCAGAACTATCTGGAGCTAGCGTCGGAGATACTCACTCGAAACGGGGTTATACCCTCCGAAGTAGAGTAGAAGGGAGTACCATGAAACAAGGATTTGGACTTGGTAAGGGGCTTGGGGCACTGATCCCCAAGGACCTGATAAAGACGGAGAAGAATCAACAGGTTGCGTTGAGCGATGCTGGCGATAGCACGGGCGTAGGGTCAGTCTCGTTCATCGAAATCGACAAGATCATTCGCGTTAATCCCGTTCAGCCTAGGCAGGACTTTGACGAAGAGCGCTTGCAGGAACTAGCAAAGTCCATCATGGTCCACGGTGTGATCACACCGATCACCGTGCGACGTCATTTTGACGGCTTTGAATTGATCAGCGGCGAGCGCCGTCTTCGCGCTTCGCGCATCGTAGGACTCACCACGATCCCGGCATTTGTGATCGAGGTCAATTCGAATGCAGAGATGCTTGAGATTGCACTCATCGAGAACGTGCAGCGTGAGGACCTCAACCCATTGGAAACGGCTTACGGTTACCAGCGACTGATTGAAGAGTGTGGACTTAAACAGGAAGACGTAGCAGTCCGAGTCGGCAAGGACAGGAGTACCGTCGCCAACATGCTACGCTTACTCAAGTTGCCACCCGACGCACAAGCTGCTCTTCGAACGCGTTCGATCTCGATGGGACATGCACGGGCATTGCTCGCACTCTCGAATGAACAACGTCAGCTTGCCGTGCTCAGGGAAGTCATGCAGCACGACCTGTCCGTACGCCGCACGGAAGCTCTGGTGAAGGATATCGAGTTAGGTCGCAAGGAACTCGGCAAACGAGGCGAGATCAACCAGGCACCAACTGCCAAACGTAAAAGTCCATCTTCGGTGGGGACGCATGAATCGAATCCCACACTAGCCGATATCGAGAGCTCGCTCAGACACATCTTTGGTACGCAGGTCAGACTTAGAATGCGATCCGATGACCAAGGCACGATGGAGATCGAATTCTACTCGATTGAAGAATTAGAACGGTTGCTTGACATGATTGCGACAATTCAAACAACCAATGCCTAGACCATGAAGTCAGTTGTGCATCACACACACGTGCGAGTGCGATATGCCGATACCGACAAAATGGGTATCGTCTACAACGGCACATACCTGCAGTACTTCGAGATTGGCCGAACGGAGCTGCTTAGAGGTATCGGACTTCCATACACGGAGCTCGAAGCGGCAGGTATCCTGCTGCCTGTCCTCGAAGCGCATGTTGTTTACCAGCGTCCAGCCAGGTATGATGACGTGCTGGACATCGAAGCACAGTACTCGCCGGAGGCATCTGCATCCATTCGCATTACCTACACCATTCGCTGCAACGACGTTGTGCTTGCCACAGGATTTACACGACATTCATTCGTGAGTGCAACAACGTGGAGACCGATGCGTCCGCCCACGTTGTTTACAAACGCCATCGAAACAGCATTACAGGACATCAAGTGAAAACGCTTTACAAAGCCCCTTCCCACACATTCATCCTTGCGATTGCACTGTTAACGTGTGGACTACTTGTGGTACCTCATGCAGTGTTTGCCCAGCAGGCAACGGTGTTTCCGTTTTTACGTGGATCCATCAGCGCTCGCGCAGCAGGATTGGGTGGGGCTACCGTGGCCATGCCGGAAGATGTGAGTATGGTAGTGATGAATCCTGCTGTGTTGACGACAGTTGAGGGCAAGTCAGCAGCAGCAACATTTGTCAAGCATGTTCTAGATATCAACAGTGGTTTTGCAACCTTCGCCGATAGCCTGGGGGATGCCGGGATGTACGGGGTAACGGCGTACTATACATCGTATGGGGCGTTTGAGCGAACAAATAGTGCAGGCGAGAATCTCGGTTCCTTCTCGGCCAATGATGTCTGTCTGGCTGGTACGTTCTCGAAGCAGATCGACACCTTGATTTCCTGGGGCGGCACAGTAAAGTTTCTCTATGGGAGTCTGTCAGATCAGAGTACGATTGCTGTGGCCGTGGATGCCGGGCTTCTGGTTCAGATACCAAAGTCTCGGACGAACATTGGGTTGAGCATTCTGAATGCCGGTGTGCAAGTCTCCACGTATGATGGTACGTCGGACAGATTACCACTTGATGTCAGAGCCGGCGTCAACCATCGCCTACGTGGCTTGCCTCTGCTCGTGAACTTTTCTTTGACACAATTAGCAGATGAAGTTCCGTCGTTTTTCGACCGCTTCCTGAACTTCTCTGTTGGAGGTGAGCTGAGCATTGGCAAGTACGTTCGTGCACGTCTTGGCTACGATCATACCTCAAGGAACCTCAGCGGAGTTAACGTTAGTACACAGATGGCTGGAGTAAGTGGTGGTGTAGGTGTGCAGTTGGAAACCATGCAGTTCGACTATGCGTTGAGTTCTATTGGGTCGAGTGCACTACTACACCGACTTTCGGTTGGTTTGATGTTGTAGTCTGACGTGTTGAGTAAGTATCGGACAGCTCATTTCAATCAACCATGCCCCACAGTTCAATACTTGACCTGATTAACCAGAAGGTGCGGAATAGTCCTTCTGAGGCAATCGAACTAGCCACCCAAGCATTGCATGAGCCAGGTACGAGTACCGAACTCTCTGTCGAACTCATGCTCGCCATCTCTCGTGCCAATATTCATCAAGGCATGTACGCCGAGGGTGAAGTCTATGCCATGAAGGCAACAACGGTGTCCAGGCAAAATCTTTTACGCCGGCTCGAGGGTCTGTCTCAAAACGAGCTTGGGATTTATCGTTTTGTCCACGGCGAGTTCGACAATGCCTTGCTTCACTACATGAAGGCCTTGCAGCTCCTTGAGAAGGCAGGACGTCCGACAGACATCGTCAAGGTCTACATCAACATAGGCAACGTCCACACTCGTAGTGGTGCAAGTTTCGACGCAATCTACTCGTATGAGCGAGCCCTGGAGTTGCTCGAGGGTTCGAATGATGTACTCTCTGAATCGAAGGTGCTGATGAACCTGTCGGCGATGTACTACCATGTACTGTCCGACACCGAAAGTGCGCTGCTCTATACCACTCGAGCCATTACTCACTATCGTTCATTGAATGACGTTACCGGGCTTGGAAAGGCACTGATTAATCACGGAAAGTTCCTGCGCTTGCAAGGTAGGGTAGAGGAAAGTATCAAGGCATGCATGGAGGCACTGGAACTCAGGAAGCAGTTTGCCGAGCCAGATGATGTTGCCCTTTGCTTTACTGGACTCGTAGCAGCATACACTGAACTCGGAATGCTTGACAAGGCTGAGAAGGCATTGGAAGAATGCCACGAGATCCTCAAGACAACAAGTACGTCACACAGGACGCAAAAACTTCTCTTATATCCCACAGCCACCGTCCGTAAGAACAGGGGCGATTTGGAGGGGGCTTTGGAGTCTGTAGAAGAAGGACTTGAATGGTCCAAGGACTCCATGATTGGGGAGTACTACCCGGTATTCTTAGGGCTGAAGGCATCAATAACGCTTGAATTGGGTAGGTATGAGCAAGCAGCAAGGTTCTATAAGGAGCTAAACGACCTGTCTGCCGTCCAGTCTCGCCAGCGAGCAGAAGTTCGCCTCCTTCACATCAAGCAACAGGTTGAGCGAGCAAAGGCCGTTGGTTTGGAAGAAGCAGAACGCATTCGAAACGTCGAGCTCGCACAGACAGTACGTAAACTGGAGTCGCTCTCTCGTGAGAATGAAGAGTTCATTGCCTTTCTTGCACACGAACTCAAGAATCCTCTCAGCACCATTCGAGCTCTAGCTGGATGGCTGGCATCGGAGAAGGGTAACACTGCTGAGGAGTACAAGGAGATTGGTGTCGAAATCAAACAAACGACCTCGTACATGTTTGACATGATTACCCGTGTACTTGTTGGATCAAAGTCACGGATGCTGAAAGCCATGCACATCGTTGATGCACGCCTTCCACTGCATCAGGCACTCAGCGCTCAAATGCCCATTGCTTCGCAGAAGGGTATTCAGTTTGACTACACGGTACCGTCGGAGGCAATGTTTGTCAAAGGAGAGGATCCAATCCTGCTGTCCGTCTTCGAAAATCTGATCAGCAATGCCGTAAAGTACACACCTTCCACGGGCTCGGTGCGGGTTTGCCTTGAGACTGTGGTCCCGATGGATGTACCTCCAGTCCTTAGGTTTTCTGTCGTCGATACAGGTCCGGGTTTGGCACAGGACGAGATGAGTAGACTGTTTAGTCCGTTCGGCACGTTGTCCAGCAAGCCAACAGCTAATGAATCGTCAACGGGCCTGGGCTTGCACCTTGTCAAGCGTGCTGTAGACCAGCTGGACGGACAGGTGTGGTGTGAGAGTGAGTTTGGTAAGGGGGCAACGTTCGTTGTCGAGCTACCACTCGTACCTGCTTCAGAAATCGATCAGGAGACCTAGGCGCAGACATGAAGAGCATTGTGTTCGAGAGTATCAATCCGGCAAACGGAGAAGTGTTATCGCGCTTTCCGACGTTGACTAACGTAGAGCTTGATCGACATTTGCAGAGTGCTGAGCATGCCTTTGCAACATGGCATTCTACCTCTATCAGTCAGCGTTGTGAGATCATTCGTCGAATCGGAACAACGCTCGTTGAAAGCATTCACACACATGCCGCGTTGATCTCCAGGGAAATGGGGAAGCCCATAGTCGAGTCAGTCGCTGAGATTAGAAAGTCAGCCGGCGCATGCGAGTACTATGCACAGAATGCCGAACAGTTCTTGCAGGATGAATGCATTCAAACGGAAGCGATGCAAAGCTTCGTACGTCACGATCCCCTCGGTGCAGTCCTTGCAATCATGCCGTGGAATTTTCCATACTGGCAGGTAATACGGTGTGCGATCCCTGCCTTGGCTGCAGGTAACGTAGTCCTGCTCAAGCATGCGCCCAACGTGCAGGGTTGTGCTCAGGCTCTTGTTGACTCAATGCATCAAGCAGGCTTGCCAGAAGGCGTCATGCAGGTGCTCTGCATTCACCACGACGATGTGCCGAGTGTTATGCAACATCCATTGGTTCAAGCAGTGTCATTTACTGGTAGCACTCGTGCTGGTGCCGTCGTAGCATCACATGCCGGAGCAAACATTAAGAAGAGTGTTTTGGAACTTGGCGGTAGCAATGCCTTCGTGGTCTGGTCGGATGCTAAGCTTGACCACGCCGTGAACAACGCTGTGATTGGCAGAATGGCCAACACTGGACAGAGTTGCATTTCGGCAAAACGTTTCATCGTACATGTTGACCTAGTTGAACGATTTACTCAAGCCTTGCTTGAGAAGGTGCAGACGCTGGTTGTCGGTGATCCGCTTGACGAACGAACTCAAATCGGTCCATTGGCCCGTGTTGATCTAGCACAACACCTTGAACAACAAGTGAAGGATTCACTGGCTGCAGGAGCAGAACTACTGCTTGGAGGAAAACGGAACCAAGCATGGTTCGAACCCACGATATTGACCAAGGTGGCTCCTGGCATGCGAGTGTTTGACGAAGAAACCTTTGGTCCACTGGCGTGCATTACCACGGCAAGTACAGTTGATGAAGCCATGGAACTGGCCATGAATACGAAGTACGGACTGGGAATGTCTGTCTTTACTTCCGACGTTCAGAAGGCACTCAGTTATGCCGATCGAGTTCCTGATGGTTTCTATGCCATCAACACCATCGTGAAGAGCGATGCGCGATTGCCATTCGGGGGGACCCGACAGTCAGGATACGGTCGCGAGTTATCGAAAGATGGGTTGATGGAATTCGTAAACCGTAAGACCGTTGTCGTGCACCACCCAACATAAAACGGAAACAACCCTAGATGGGTTGTTTCAATGGTCGGGGCGAGAGGATTTGAACCTCCGACCCCCTCGTCCCGAACGAGGTGCTCTACCGGGCTGAGCCACGCCCCGATGTTTTTCAAACTTACTGACTATGCAGCATATACAATTCTTCCTTGCGAACGGTTCGTGGTGGCTTTTTCTGGCCCTTGCTGGAGTGTGCGCGTCGCTTGCTTGGATAGCGTATCGTAAAACGACGCCGATGTTGCCGGGCGGACTCCGACTTACGCTCGGCACGCTGCGGACAATAGGTCTATGCATGTTGCTGATTGCACTGTTCGAGCCAGTGATGCGATACGTATCATCTCTGGAGCAACGTCCGCCGATTCTTCTTGCCGTTGACGCCTCGTCATCCATGGCCCTGAAGGATGGGGGAGGAGACCGTAGTAAGGACCTCTATCAAGCAATAACAACAGTAAATGAGTTGATCCCGGATGTCGTTCGGGTAGTGTTTAGTGACGTAACAACAGAAGTCTCGACGCTTGATTCAGTGAATCTTAACGGCAACCGTACTGACTTCGAACAATTGATTCGTACCGTTTCCAATCGCAGAGGAATGGAGCGTCCCGGCGCCGTTATCGTTATCTCGGATGGCAACGTAAACAGCGGAACTTCACCCCTCTACGATGCCGAACGAAGTGGCATCGGTTGGTATACCATTGGAATTGGTGATACGAATGTCCCACGTGACGTAGGGCTTGTAAACCTCATTTCTGGAGGACTGGCAGTAGTTGGTAGAACGTCGGTGATATCCGCGACAGTGCAAGCCAACGAATATGCCGACTCGGCTGTTGTTGTTACGCTTTACGAAGAAGGTGTTGCCGTTGCCTCTGATACTGTTCGGATTAACCACCGACGCTTCAAGCAAATGGTCAACCTTTCTTGGACGCCACGGGTAAGTGGACATCGGAAGGTAACCGTTCGGACTTCGACACTCACCAACGATGCCATTTCTGCAAACAATCAATTGAGTGACTATGTCCAGGTAAAGTCGGATGAACAAGTCGTATACATCTTCGCTGGTGCACCTAGTCCCGACCTGACGTTTATCAAGACGCAACTAGAAACTTCACCGACAACCAAGGTAAAGATCCTCATCCAGAAACAAGGAGGGGAGTTCTACGAGGGTCTTCCATCAATTGCTGACCTTACGTCGGCACAGGCATGCATCCTTATTGGCTTCCCGATTGCCTCAACCCCCGTCGGCATACTCCAACGCATCGAACAAGCTTGCAAGAACGGGACAAGCGTCTTCTTCATTGCTGGACATGAAACCGACTACACCAAGGTGAAGTTGCTTGAGGAGGTTCTCCCATTCACTACAACCTCTTCTCGAAACACCGAGACCCTTATTACTGCCGATGTAGCTTCGGCACATACGGCAGACCCGCTGATGCGGATTGATGGAACGAGTACGGATAACGAAACGTGGAACGGTCTGCCTCCAATCTATAGGACGGAAACCTATGTCACCCCGAAGAGCGGTGCAGAAGTATTGGCAATGATTCGCATAAACAATGTCCCCGTGCCTGAGCCCCTTATCATCAGACAGTCAAATGGAGCAATGCGAAGTGTTGCCGTATTGGGCTATGGCCTGTATCGCTGGAAGCTCATGGGCAAGGGGCCTGCGGCGAGCAGGGGAGAAGTCGTTGCCGATGCCTTTGCATCGTTCATGTCGAATGGCATTGCATGGCTTGCCGCTGATGACAAGGACAAAAAGGTACGAGTAACGACAAACAGAAAGTTCTACGCTTCAGGTGAGCACGTGATGTTCCAAGCAAGCGTACTCGACGATGTATACAGTGCCGTAGACGGTGCCGAGGTTGCAGTGACGTACACTGGTCCCAAGGGAGCTACACGAATTGTACTAGCCGGACTCGGGAACGGACGGTATACTTCCAACGTCGGCGCACTTCCGTCGGGTGACTATAGTTTTTCGGCAACAGCATCACTGAATGGGAAGGGGCTCGGTACTGATGCGGGACGGTTCAGCGTAGGGGAGCTAGGACTGGAAGCAAGCGGAACCACACAGAACGTAGAGTTGTTGCGAGCCCTGGCTGAGCGCACTAAGGCAAGGTACGCCACGGTGTCTGATGCTGAGCGTATGCTGCGTGAGGCACTGAAGGATCCACGATTAAGAACAAAGGCCGTAACCTCTGAGAAAGATCAGGCCCTGTGGTGGTTACCGTGGCCACTTATGGTGAGCATTGCTGCATTCGCTATCGAATGGGTGATCAGACGTCGAGTTGGTTTGGTGTAACCCATGACGTTTCAGAGTATCACCGAGCACCATCGCTCCATCCTGCCAACGATTACAGGTAGACTTCAGGAGTTCCGGAATGTCCCAGAGTCTGAATGGTTCTACGAATTGTGTTACTGCCTGCTTACGCCACAGAGTCAGGCAATCCATGCCCAGGCAGTAATCGAAATCCTGAAAGCCGACAACTTCCTGGAGGCTGGTTTCGACCCAGTTGGTGTGTTAGGCAATCGTGAACACTACATTCGGTTTCACAATGTCAAAGCGCAACGGCTGATGACCTTGCGTCAGTCCTGGGGGACAGTCGAATCGGTTCTTTTACACAGTAAGCATGCATGCGGTGCAGAGGCACGAACTGCGAGAAATGCCCTGGTTCATTTAGTTGATGGCTATGGCTATAAGGAAGCTTCTCATGCACTTCGGAACATCGGTTGGCGGGAGTTGGCAATCTTGGACCGACACATCCTCCGGTTTATGTATGCCGTAGGATGTATCGAGTCCATACCATCCACACTCTCACCAAGGGTCTACCTGGACCTGGAGGGGAGGTTCATCGATCTCGCCCATTCGTTGTCCATCGATCCAGACGAACTCGATCTTGTCTTCTGGAGTATGGCCACTGGCTACGTGCTTAAATAAGGTCTGCAATTAGGGCAGGTTGCTAGCCTGGAGCAGCCGACAAAAGTCCGCGTCCTCTGAACCTGCACTAAGCTTGTTGTAGTGCCAATTACGTAGTTTTTCAGATGACTACGTACATGTACGAACTCCTAAAGGGGTGCTTTCACAAAATATCTGAGATTTTTAACCCAACAAGCACAGGAAGTACCGAGCGGCAATGTAGAATTGTATGTCGTTGGTATTTAATGATGATGCGAGAGTACGTTTAAGTGTGGTATCAAGAACTTAGTAATGGCTAATCGACATTTATTTCAGATTTTTTCGCCTAAGTATTGACATACCGAAAAATACGTAGTATGTTGCACCCGTAACGTATTTCTACCTACGAAGAAAAGGTGAGGTTATGCGCAACATGAACATCTTGGCGGGTGCATTGTTGCTTTGTTTTGTGGCAGGTGGAGTAAGCCTGAGTGCTGCTTCGGGACTCAATGTAGTTCCAGCTGCAACTCCTGCTCTGGTCTCTGTCCGTGATATGGTACAAAGCGGCCAGGCACGCTTCCACGTGTTGAGCAGGGAAACGCATGGCGAAAAGACCGACCTGCAATTAGTGCTCGTGGACCAGGAAGGACATAGCATTGGGGGCTATGCACCACCGTATTTGGGTACGCAGGCCGAAGCACGTGAGCTTTGGAAGGACTTTGTCACGGCAAATCTGAACCTTCCGGTGCAACCAGATGCCATGACGATCACCGAGACACGGTCAGCCGAAAACGAGTCGTTTGCCGTAGGGTTTGCACTAGATCACAGTCAGAGCATGACCATGCCACGGGCAGTGCGGATGCAGCGTGCCATTCAATCCGCACTTCGCACGTTTGACCCAAACGACTTCGTAACAATCCTGAAGTTTACCGGAAACGTCGACGTCGAAGTACCGCTCTCAAACAACCAAGCAGAATATCAGAGCAACTTCAAGGTAAATGGTCTGGCCTCACGCGGTAATGGTAGTTCTGTCTACGACGCTGCACTCGAAGCAATTGATGAACTAGCAAAGGCACCATCAGTAAGCCGTAGAATCCTGGTGCTCTTCACAGATGGTGAAGACAATAGCTCCTCGGCCACGATCGACGACGTGATTCAAGCAGCTCGGAAGAACAACGTAGTCATTCATGGCGTTACCTTCGGTGTTTCTAACGAAGATCCAGTAGGAACGCTGGCAGAGGGTACTGATGGACGGCTTCATCGACTGACGGATATCTACGACTTTGATCGCGTATTCCTCGGAATCTACAATGCCCTGCGTCACTCATACTCCATTACCGTCAAGCTAAACCAGACAACATTTGCCGATGCTAGCATTGGCGCAACGATGACGGCGGCAGGGTCGTCGGGTAATGTTCGTACAAATGACGTCCTTGCCATGCTTCCTCACGACGGCGTGGAGATTGCCAATGCCACAACTACCGATCAGTCGCTGATCATGAATGTGAAGCTCTCCTTTGCAGATCAGACTCACAATGTTGATCCCGCTAACGTGGCACTGCTTGACTCCATCGCAACGGTCCTTATCCAACGCAAGGATATCGCTGTTGAAATCTTGAACAACACTGATGAATCAGTCGACGAGAATCAGGCTCACAGACGGGCTAACTCAGTCCGCGACCTCCTGATCCGCCGCGGCGTCCCTGCATCACGCGTTCAAAGCTACTCTGGCCGAACAGCTGCAGTGGATCCAATCATTCGTAGGACTGATCCTAAGAAGACAACGTTTGTGTTCACCAGACTATAGAAATTCGATCAATTGAGAGCAGTGTTGCCTGCTGTACTGACCTTACATCATGCAACTAGAACTGAAAAGACCTTTGACAGTTACCTGCTCAGTTTACAGACCTCCCAACCAAGAGCTGCTGACTAGCGAACCGCAGCAGCAATCTTGGACGCCAAGACCTCTGTTCGCATGACCACTTGGTCCTGAATACCCTCTGCCAGGAGGGTATTCGTGTTTTTAGCCGTTGCCTTGATTGAACACCGAATACGATTCCCTTCGATCTGGACTACTCGTGCTTCAACCACTACGTCTGCTTCTACACCGCACATAGCCCGATGGTTTAGTTGAATTGCCGCTCCAACCGCATCCTCTCCCTCGGCAAAGTGCTGTTCAATGGCCCTCCGTGCTGCGACCTCGGCATAGTACACCATCCAGAACGTCGAACACACCGGATGGATCTCGCGTCCATCTAACTGCGCCGTCATCTCAGCCGTTACCGTGAACTCTACTACCCCAACACTGAATGCAACATTCGGGTGCATACTACTCCTGAATAATTTTGCCTAACCTATGCAGAAACGCGTTGCATTTCACACCTTGGGCTGCAAGCTCAATCAAGCAGAGACCTCGGCAATTCGTTCGAAGGTCTTGGAAAGGGGCTTCGTAGAAGTTGCCTATGGCACCGAGGCAGACCTCCTGATCATCAACAGTTGCAGCGTTACCGACACGGCTGATGCAGAATGCAGACAAGTAATCCGACGTGGACTACGGGGAGCTCCAGATGCAGCAGTGGCCGTTACTGGTTGTTATGCACAGTTGCAGCCTGAACAGCTAGCATCGGTAGAAGGTGTGCGGGGTGTGTTTGGCTCGGCATACAAGATGGACATTGTGAAGCATGCACATGACATTCTCAGCTGGGACGCACCGAGGGTGTTTGTTACGGATATTCAACGCGAGCCACCGTCATTTGTTGGTGCTCGAACCAGTGCTGTTGGCGAACGTTCGAGAGCATTCCTAAAGCTGCAAGATGGGTGCGACTATTCCTGCACGTTCTGTACCATACCCAAGGCACGCGGGGCTGCGCGAGCAATGTCGTTCGAACAAATGGAAGCCGAGATCCAGGCTCTCGCCTTGCAAGGGTACCACGAAGTTGTCCTCACAGGGATCAACCTTGGCGAGTACAGTGCCTATTCTACGACTGAAGCTACATCTACATCAGCAGAGCCGTACCGCTTTGTTGATGTCGTTCGACGAATTAATCAACTAGCTCCACCATTTCGAGTACGTATTTCAAGTATCGAACCGAATACGATCACCAGCGAATTGTTGGATGAGCTTCGGTCATCACAAACCTTCGTTCCACACCTTCACGTTCCACTTCAAAGCGGAAGCGCCGAGTTGCTGAGGTTGATGAAGCGACGGTACAATCCATCGATGTATCAGCGCACGGTTGGTATGCTCTGCGATGCAATCCCTGGAGTAGGACTTGGAATCGACGTGATCGTTGGCTTCCCTGGGGAAACCGATGAGTTATTCGAAGAGAGTTTCCAGTTTATTCAGGACTTGCCATTCACCTACCTGCACGTGTTCACTTACAGCGAACGACAGAACACGCCTGCTGCATCGTTTGATGGTCGGGTAGAGCCACAGGTGCGCAAGGAGCGAACGGCGAGGCTGCGCGCGTTGTCCGCCGAGCGTCAGAAGCAGACCATCGAGTCAAACGTGGGTAAGGTAGTATCCGTGATTAGCGACTCATTCGATGGCCAGACGAATACGCTGAAGGGTATCAGTGAGCACAACATTCAGGTGCAGTTCAAGGGCAGCCAATCATTGCACCGAACACCACAGCGCGTGATGATCCTTGGTGTTTCTGATACCGACTCAACCTGTGCACTTGGGGTATTGGTGTAACGACCCAACTGGTAGGTTACTTAAGCTTCCTGCGGAATTCTTCATAACCCCGCGCATTCAACTGCGCTTCGGTTGGGGGCGGAATGTTCGCTTCCTTAAGACGCGCAATGGTGTTGTCTAGGCGCGACTGTGGCATCGGGTGCGTGCTGAACAATTCTTCCAAGGCAGAGCCACCACGCCCCTTGACCTTTTCAAAGAAGTACATGATGCCACCTGGATACCACTGCGTCGACCTGAGATACTTGAAGCTATAGTCGTCGGCTTCGTCTTCATCGTCACGACTATTCTTTAACAGCCCCATTCCCGCAACGGCATTGGCAGCAAAGTTGATCGTACGGTCCGATGTCTTGTTACTGAGCATGTCCAGCAACGCTTGTACGCCCATGGCCTTCGTCATCCGGGACGTGCTGTGCCGACGTTCTGCATGGGCGATTTCATGGCCGAGAACACCTGCTAAGGCCGCCTCGTTATCAAGCATCTTGATCAGACCTGTGTACACATAGATGTAGCCTCCTGGCGTGCAGAAGGCGTTAACGGTCTTGTCGTCATTGATAATCTCGACTACATACGGGAACGTATTCTCGTATTGGACTTCAGGAGCCATCTTGATCTTGTTGACGATTGACTGGACGTAAGACTTCGCACCGACGTTGTTGAGAATGGGATACGTCTTTGGATCCTTAAGGATGTCGGCGGCGAACTGTGCCCCAAGCTGTTTGTCTTCGCTTACCGGGAAGATGTTCAGACTGCTACAAAAGGGCAGGAGCAGTGAAAATGAAATTGCCGCGACACTAAGTGCCAGGCCACGTCTGCATGTACGCTGAAAGTGTGTGCTCATAGGTATGCGTAAAGTGTTCTGCAAAACTATGCTTGGCTGCTGAAGATGCTAGTGGGGTAGGTTACCTTTTTCAGATTAAGCCCTTGTGGAGGCACCAAGACTTCCTGAAGGAGTCTATCCTTGCCCTCGAGAGCTTGTTTGATTTCTGCCGTTGTACTTCTGCCACGACCGACGCTCATCATGGCGCCAATGATACTCCTGCACATCCCATACACAAACCGGTCAGCACAGATGGTAATCATGACATTCGACGCGTCGCATGCTACATGACATCGTTCGACGTTACACACGTATGACTCCGTGTCCTTGTTAAGCTTGCTGAACGTTGTAAAATCGTGTACTCCGACGAATACTTCTGAGCATTCAACCAGTAGGTCATCCCGGAAGGGGAGTTCCGGAGTCCACGCAAATCGCCTGTTAAACACGCTTGGCCGACGAACAATGTGATATTCATACTCGCGCTGTATGGCATCGTATCGTGCATGGAACTCTGGTGTTGTGTAGCTGGCATCAATGATTCGAATGTCTCGTGGCAAGCGCGTATTGAGGGCAATCGCAACCTTATGCTCAGGTATGGTGTTTGCATGGAGGGGCAACGTAGCATGCGCGACTTGTCCACTAGCATGGACGCCTGCATCAGTCCGCCCAGATCCCACAACGCTTATGGCTGCACCAAAGATGCTCTCTACCGACTGCTCTACGGCCTGCTGCACGGTTGATCGACGCGGCTGGTTCTGCCACCCGGCATAGTTGGTTCCGTCGTATTCGATGAGTAGGGCTAACTTCATAACAGTGATTCCGTGAATCAGCTAGCCATATCTGGTTGATCAATGAACACGTAACCAGCTCTGTCTACGGCACGCTTGGTAACCTCGATGACTTGGTCGGTGGGCTTGAGTGGATGAGTAGGTACTTCTGGTGCAGCATGGAAATCTTCCATGAGTTGTTGTGACTCTTCGGATGAGGCGCTGTTTAACAGGGAATACACACCGTCAGTGCCTTCCTCGATACCGTTGTGAATGCCTAGGACTGACTCGAGCGTAGCAACCACTGATGCCGAAGGGAGAGGGACAAGAAGTGCCACGATGGCGCCATGATCCCGTCGCAACCGATCAAACACTTCCTGGCCCGGCGAGCTAGGATGTTGCTTCAAGAAGGGAAACACAATTTTCTCTTCGATGGCGATGTGCCTGAAGAGTCCTTTGCGAAACTCTTCATACAATGCTAGGTCGACGTTCTGCATGTTCTCCACAGCCCGCGTAAACAGGTCCGTGAGTCTGTCGTGATCGCATGCAAGAAACTCTGCAGGTGATTCTTGAGTGTGCTCACTGCTCATGGTGTACTGCCTTTGCTCTTCAACGTCATACTGAGAGATACTGTCGATGGTTCGTAAGTGGGTGTCGGAAGGGTCTTACTACTGCTGCACTGGTTGATATGTGCCTGCAGGCGTCTGGAATCCAACGCTTAAGCGATTCCATCCGTTGATGGCTATAATCACCATGGTTAGCTGTACAAGCTCTGCTTCTGCAAAATGCTCACGAACGGCATGGTAGATCGAATCATCAACTGGCATACCATCGAGTCTGGTGAGCGCTTCCGTCCATAACAATGCAGCACAAAGTTTCCCGGAGTAACATGGTGCTTCTCTCCAGGCGCTAATCATGTACACTTGTTGCTCTGTGGCACCGGCTACACGCGCGTCCTTTGCATGCATGTCCAAACAGTACGCACAGCCGTTTAGCTGCGATGCACGGAGCTTGACCAGGTGAATCATTAATGGGTCCAAGTCCGTGGTGTGAAGGTATTGCTCTAGATTGAGCATTGCTCGAAAAGCATCTGGGGCAACGTGCTTGTAGTCAATACGCTGTGACATGGTTATGATAGAATGAAAGAATTAGTTGCTGTGATCAAGGTAGTGGTCCGCCAAGACGATATACATGTCACCAGTTGACCAGTACTGTCCGCACTGGCACTCCGGTCATGCACCTGCATTGATGGTTGGTAACACTACTCTGGAGCTACAAGTTTACCGATAAGGTCGTTGGCGGTAAAAGGACCTGGCTGGGCAATCAGTTCTCGTGCAGCGTCGACCAACCCAAACTGGTTCCAGGTAAGCACTCCTTGCACGCGTCCATCGCCAAGATAGTAGATCACACCGTCCTTCAATGGCTCCTTCCAATCTACCACGGTCTCTGCCCTGGCATCGGCAAGACCAACGGCTTCGTAACCCACGTCGAACAGGTCCGAGTAGAAGGCGGGGAGATAGCTGTAGGGAGTAGTATCACCAGCCATGGCACGTCCAGCCGCACGTCCCATCGTTAGCGAATTATCTTCGTGCTCTACGCGCACACGTCGCTGTAAGGCGGGAATCATCACGTTGGCTACGTCACCAGCTGCATAGATGGTGGGTACGGTTGTCTGAAGATGGTCATTGACCACAATTCCATTGCCCACGTCCAAACCAGCTTGTT
>JAGFIZ010000007.1 GCA_024103135.1 Bradyrhizobiaceae bacterium
CCAGTGTCATTTCACCTTGAGTGCTACAAAGCCCCCTGCCCAGAATATTCTGGTCAGCTTATTTAGACTTAGTCCAGATTAATGTAAGTTTGTAGCTCACATTTGAGTTTTGAGATGACAGCGACGACCAAGGTTGGGCTACGCAATGGATTTTTCTCCTTCCTCGTAGTTCTACTTCTCATGCCGATAGGCCATTCGATTATGGTGCTCAACGAGGTGCTTCTGCATGAGTTCATGTATTGGGGTGCCGTGGGGATGGGCATTGTTGGGTTAGCCATGTTAGTGTGGGGCATCAAGCGTAACTCGCACACGACGTTTGCCACGTTGATGGGCTTCCTGTCGGCAGTGTTGATTTGGACAGGGTGGGTTGAGTTTTCTTTCGTGTGGATTGCGAACAAGAACAACGTGTCGCACCTCATGGTTGATGGCGAGATTGCTACGAAGGCAGAGTACCTTGTAATGCTTTCGTCGATTGGATTGCTTGCAACCATCACACTGTACTATCTGTTTTCGCGCAACAACTGTTCGATGTTCGTATGGCTTCAGCGTGTGTTGGGATTTCGTAAGGACATTGTTTCGCAGTCGGGATTTCGCAAGCCATTTGCGGTGACCACGTTTAGCGAAACGATCATGATCATCTGGTTCTTTTACATTCTCCTGTTGGTTGTGTATGACGAGCAGATTGCCGGTGATACGCATCCCGCTACACACTTGGTTGCGTGGGGCTCGTTAATCTGGTCGATCTACCTCATCACCCGTCTATTCAAAATCCAGACCTTCGACTATGCCATTCGGTATGCCATTCCTACGGTGGTGATATTCTGGAACTTCATCGAAGTCATGGGTCGATGGAACACCTTCAAGGAAGTCTGGGTGCACCCACTCGAACACTGGGTCGAACTCGTCCTCTTCACCGTCCTCCTGGCCGCCCTCCTCACGCTCTTCTTAAGCAACCGCACGTTTAAGCGGAAGGGGGCTAGGCATTCGCTGGAAACAGATGTGGATGCGGTGTAGCCTAGAAGACGGGAAGTGTTTGCACAGCCCTCTCTGGCAACAAATAGTTGGACACAATTCGCAGTGTAGACAACACTAGTGAAGCATGGAGCTGTCGTCAGGCACCTAACATCGTGATGGGGCCGACGTGCACACCAACTACCCCTTGCGGGCCCTCCCCCGCCGCCGCCGCCAAAGTTCCGCAGGCACCGACATGCACACCTCTCCCGTCCGCCTATGACCAGCACTTATGGGTCACCTCGGAGTACGAACTCTCGCGCTTGGCATGCATGACGTGAGAGACTGGAGTGATGTAAGGGGGTAGTGATGCGAAGCATGCGTTGTGTGACACCAGG